>JBAYWA010000111.1:0-6151 GCA_041674325.1 Melioribacteraceae bacterium
ATAACTTCTTTTTGGGAACCATCGGGAGAATCAACAGATAAAGGTGCAACACTGATGGCCAAGATGGTCAAAGAGCAGCTTATCAGTTACAAATCGGGTGATTACCAAAAGGGGATCAGTCAGTTCAGAAATAATATGACGAATATTTTTGAATTGATTAAAGAAGCGGGAATACCTGTAATAATCGGAACACTTACCGCCAATCTCAGGGATCAGGTACCGTTTGCAACAGTAGATGATAAAAGAGATCCGAAAGCGGCGGATGTTTTTAATGAAGCGAAGATTGAATTTGCAAGATCAAATTTTCATAAAGCCGATTCACTTTTCAGATATGCCAGAGATCTAGACGCGCTCCGATTCCGCGCGCCGGGAGAGATCAATAAAATCATTATGTCGCTCGGCAAAAATTATAATGCGGTTGTCGTCGATGTGGAATCAGTCTTTAATTCCGCAAGCCCCGGCGGTATTACGGGGAGCAATTTGATGGTGGATCACCTTCACCCGACTCTTCCGGGATATTTGAAAATTGGGAATATCTATTTCGAGGCGATGAAGAGATTTTTGCCAGCCGGTTCGGATGCGGAAAGTGGAGGTATTAATCAGGACAGTCTCATTGTTTCCAATTTTTCTTTCTCAATGCTGGATTCCGCAATCGCGAATTACAGAATTATTAATTTAAAGAATGACTGGCCATTTAAACCCGGGAGAGATCTTACGCTCCTCGGAAAAATTGTTCCTGAAAGTTACATTGATAGTCTTGCGTATAAAGTGGCGTTCGAAAATTTTTTATGGGAAACAGCACACAATATGGCGGCAGAAAGATATTTGAGAGATAACGATCTTCATAATTATGCCCTGGAAATGAAAGTGCTCTCCTCTCAGTATCCATTCAAATTTTCTTATTGGGATAAGGTCATTTATGGGTTTATTAAATCAGGGGATTACGATGATGCTTATCCGCTTCTCCTAAAGCGGAACAGAATGGGTTCCGATGAATTTACATTAAAATGGCTCGGCAATATTAATCTGATGAAGGGTGATGCCGCATCAGCAGTAATGTATCTGGAAAAGAGCCTCATGCATAAAACAGATGATGCGCAGGTATATTTTAATCTGGCTCTGGCATATTCGGGTATTAAAGAAAACGAGAAAGCGGCGGATGCCCTAAAAAAATGTCTCTCGATCGACCCGTCGTATCCCGATGCTCAATCATTTCTCGATCAGCTGCAAAAATAGATCAACCCCGCTAAGATTTAAAATAAAAAAGCCGGTCTTATTCAGACCGGCTTTTTGTTAAAATCACTAAAAGATTACTTCATTAATATCATCTTCTTCGTTGCGGAGAATTTACCGGAGTTAATTGAATAGAAATAAATTCCGCTTGTTAATTTGGATGCGTCGAAATTGACAGTATGGATTCCGGCAGACATCTCTCTGTTGATCAAAGAAGCAACTTCCTGTCCAATTAGATTATAAACCTTCATTGACACAAAACCGGCTTCCGGTGTGGTGAATCGGATTGTGGTAGAAGGATTGAAAGGATTCGGATAATTCTGATCAAGTGTGTATGTTGAAGGAATAACGTCGGTATCACTCTCAACTCCGGTCACAAGCACTTTGTCTGTTATCGTGAAATTAACCATATCTCCGAAAGTTGTAGTAATTGTAGCCGATGTAAGATCTTTTTCGAGTGTCAGCAAATGATTGGCGCCAACGCCGTTTTCATTATCATTGCCGCCGCCGTTTGTTGCGGCATTGCCGAAATTGATACCGTATTTGTATTCAATATTAAATCCGGTATAAGCGGGGAATGTAACATATCCTGAATAGATCTTGTCATTCGCGACTGCGTCACCGTTCGCGCCGCCGTCAGCTAGCGCAATGGCTCTGGTTATCTGAGCATCGGGCCAGCCGAGATCCGGCCACTGTAGCGGAGGTGTATTGCCAAGAATATGAACTGTTGTTGGAACCAGTGCGGAGTTGTTGACTGCGGATAACGGATTCTTGCTGCAGTCCACAACGAATAATATCTTAGCGGGATTTGAAGTAATTGTCTCAAGACTTCCGTCGTTGAAGGTCCTGGTTTCTTCCAATAACTGAGCATCGTATGCCGCTTTGGTCACAATCGGCCTTCTGTCGCTGCCGCCTTCCCATGCACTTGGTGTATAGTAGAATTTATATCCGCCGAGTGTATCTCCGAATGCCACATCATAAGTTTCCGGAGTGATGTATGTATAAAGATCGGGATTCAGAGTGCTTGCAGTCATCATGGATGTAGTTCCCCAGCCGTTGAATGCGCCGCGGACATAAACCGTATCTGTAGCCGGATTGAAGCGACCTGAAAGTCTTTCAATTTCCATATTGCATGTATAAATGACGGTAACTTTTTTGGTGGCCTTTACGGTGTTTGACATAACAAAATTTGTCATATCACCGAAAGTAGTTGTTATAGTCGTCGCGCTCATCGTCGGGGTGAGTATAAGAATATGGTTTGCTCCGACACCATTTTCGTTATCATTGCCGCCGCCGTTTGTAGCCGAGTTGCCATAATTCACGCCAAACTTATACTCAATATTCAAATTTGAGTAAGCCGGGAATACTACTTGGGTTGTAAATTTCTTGTCTGCCGCCACAGCATCGCCGTGAGTACCATCGTCGTACATAGCGATTGCCCTGGTAATCTGATCATCGGGCCAGCCGAGATCCGGCCACTGAAGAGGAGACAGATTTCCCAGCAGATGGACTGTTGTAGCAACCATATCAGAATTATTAACTGCTGATTTTGGAGCTGATGCATCAACAACAAAAGTTACAGTCGTTGCCTGTGCTGTTACAGTTTCGAGCGTTCCGTCGTTGAATGCTCTGGTTACTTCAAGAACTCCTTCATTATATGCTGTAGCTGTAACGATCGGTTTTCTGTCCGATCCGCCTTCCCAGGTCCCGGGTGTGTAGTAGAATTTGTAACCTGTTAATGTGTCGCCGCTTGCAACTTCGGCAGTCCTTTCAAAAACATAAAGATCTGGATTCAGTGTGCTTGCAGTCATCTTGGATGTCGTGCCCCATCCGTTAAACTCTCCGCGCACCATAACTGTGTCAGTAGCGGGATTGAAGCGTCCGGATAACCGCTCGATCTCCATATTGCATTGATAAACGACCGTAATGTTCTTCTTCTGGGAATAAACAATTCCCGTCGTAAGAGCAATGGTCAGTAACAAAAGGATAAATCTTCTCATAAAGTGCCTCCTTATTGATTGGTTAATTAAAATGGGATAAATCCCAATTCTTTAAAATTTAATTCCTACTGCTATATGTTGTGTGTCCTTCAAAATTCCGAATTTCTGATAAGCGTAATCTACAAACAATCCTAAATTCGGGGCAAAATCGTATGAAACTCCGAAGCCCAAAGTCAAACCTTCCTCAGAATTGTGAAGAAGGAGAGATTTATAACCTCCTCTCAAAGCGAACCACCCGTTAAATACATATTCAGCCCCTAAATTTAATGATTCATCATTATCGCTGGGGTGAAGCGCGTCAACACCGATGCTGAAGAGATGGTCCTCGGTTTTAATAAGATCCATTGCCAGTCCGATTCTGAAGATCAGGGGGAGCGGAAAATTGTCGGTGTTCAATGTTGCGAGAATCTGATCATTGTTGCCGTAAATTTGCTGGTTGATATCATGCTGAACGAGCAGATCCTTGCCGTCCATTTTCATCTCCGCGCCGAAATTAGAAATTGTAGCGCCGATTCTAAGTCCGTAAATATCCGAAAGGAACAGCACACCCAGATCAACTGCTATTGTGCTGGCTGAGGTGTTCCATATCTTTTGTTGAATATATTTGACATTGCCGCCAATTGCAAATCTGTCAGTCAGATTGCTCGCATAAGTGAGAGAAATGGACATATCATTAGCTTTGAACTTCTGACCCGTTCCATCCTGCGCGGCAAGTGTTGTAATTTCCATCTCGCCGTAATCCAGATATGTAACGCTCAGACCTATATTTCCGAGGTCTCCCAATTTAAGAAAAGCGCCGCTCCAGTTATAATTAATATCGGCGAACCATTTGGCGGAAGAAAACATTGTTCCGTTGTTCTGCTGAAAAGCAATGCCGGCAGGATTCCAATAAAGAGCGCTTACATCATTGGCGGAGGCAACAAATGCCCCGCCCATTCCAACCGCTCTGGAGCCGACTGCTAAATTCAGAAATGGGGCTGCTGTTGAGCCCACTTTCGATTGCCCGACCGTCATCGCAATTGGAAGCAATAAAAATAGATATATAAATTTTTTCATAGTTCCGTCCTCACTATTTAATAAGGGCAAATTTGCCGATTTTAGTCCCGATATTTTGTGCGTCAACTACGAACACATAGACGCCGTACGCCACTTCGATATTCTCTTCCGTTCTCAGGTTCCAGTAAACATCGCCGACATACAGATTGTCGTGATATAGCGTTTTTACCAGTTCGCCCCGGACTGTAAAGATCGAGATTTTAGATCCCGGCGGAATGTAGGTGAATCGTATCTCTCTTTCTCCCCGTCCGCTTGTCTGGAAGCTTAAAAGCCTCTGCTCTGCGTCGTGTGTTACTACGTAAGGATTCGGAACAACTTTAATTCTATCCAAATCATTCTTTGCCAATTCCTGATCCACCGAAGCCCCCTTAACTTCAAACGTATAGCTGTCCAGGTGGTTGAAAGGCTTAAATGTTCTCATCGTAAGAGTACCGCTCTGTTCCAGAGGAGTATTCGGGGTGGAATAATAGATATTCACGCGCCATGTTCTTCTGACAACATTGCCGATTTTTTCCTTAAAATAGATATTGTGCACGGTACTCAGTGTTCCCGTTTTAAAGTAAACGAAATCTATCTCCTGACCGGTCGTTAAACTCCTTACTCTGAAATTAACCGGCTGTGCGGGAATTCTGTTTGAAGTAATTTTCGGATACAGTGTATCCGCCACTGAATTTCTCACTATTGTATTTGAGAATTCTATGACGTAATCATTCGGCAAATTAATACCAGCATAGCTTCCGTCCGGACCTACGTTTGACGGGGTAAACACCTGCATTGTATACTGAGGCGGTGTGGCGGATGAGATGTTGCTGAATCCGGAACGAGTAGAATCTATGCTTATCAGGTCATTGAGAAGCTGAACTCTGAATCCGTGTCTGATAGGAGTCGATCCGTAAAACACCCTCGAGTTGCTGACCAAAGTATCATAAAGAGCGGTATAACTGTTGCCCGTTACTTTTATCTTTTTCCCGTTAACAACTACTGAATCGGTTCCCGTCGGAAGCGTATATGTCTCTGTCGGATTTAATATTTTCTGTTCGCCGGTGTTTGGAACAATCAGTGTGTCCGGTGTCTGCATATCAACAAGCGACCAGTTTTTGGTAAATCCCTGGAGTGCTGAATCCTGGAAGACAACTTTATATTTGAAATTATCCCTTACAGCTTCATCATCAATAATTTCCATGAATGCGCTTCCGGTACCTATAAAACTGGCTGATTTTGTCAGCGGAGTAGATGATGCCGGAGTGTAGCCCAAAGGCCTTCTGCCCGGAGTTATATAACCGGTATTATCATCGGTGATAATCTTTCCTGTATTGGATCTGAAAATAAATTTAGAATTCTCCTCGGGGAAGATCTCTAACGCCTCATCTCCTTTATCGTAGGCCGATACCGCGTAATAATATGTCATTCCGGCAATTACGGTAGAATCGACAAATCTGTTAAAGATTCCCGTATCGCTGCCCAGATTATATGTAATGCCGCCATAGGCGCTTAGCAATCCCTTGCTGGGGTAGAAGAATCCTTTAATTCCGTTCTTCAAATCGTATTGAGCAAGAGGCTGATCAAATGAAAGAACTCCTAAAGCGTTTGTTATCAATCGCGCATCTCTAAAGTTTGCATCTGTTGATCTGTAAATTTTGTAACCTTCAAAATCTTTTGTCTTTGTAACAAAATCGCGCGAGTTCTCAGTTAAATTTCCATCCCAGTAGATTACAACTTTGCCGTCCATCTGAGTAAGCTGGATTTTCGGTTTTCTGGGGGCCTGCGGAAATTTGTAACCGCTATCGTAGATCTTCTGGACAGTTTTTTTGTTTCCCAGAACATCATTATAATTTTCACTCATTAAAATTGAAACCGAGAAT
>JBAYWA010000112.1:0-6124 GCA_041674325.1 Melioribacteraceae bacterium
AACCAGCCGAGACAGTTTTTGTCGTTTTGCGGATCATTGTATTTAAATTTGTACGACGGAATTTCAAATTGTTCGCCGAAGATGACCAATTTTTTCTTTGAATCGATCACCATTTTCAGACAGGGTCCCAGGGCTTCCGGAATCGTTCTCAATGCGGCGCCGGAATTTAGAGTTCGCATCATTTCCGAAAGAATTTCATCTCCGGCATAGAATCTTATCAGCGCGCTTAGGCTGCCGTTTGAGATTACAAGCGACTCGTTTTTGCAGCGCGACATCAGATCGCGCATAAGATCATCGAGCGATTTTTTCCAGGATGAATTTTTCTGAATCACATAGTTAAGATTATGAGCAAAAATCTGGCCGCGCTGATAAGGAAGTCGGGTAAGATTTATATCGCTCCGGAATTCATCTATAAGACGGTCGTCTTTTTCGTATCGCATCGGGGATGTATAATATGATTCCAGAATTAAATTATACTGATCCACATATTCGCCCAGTGAAATTAATTTAGCACGGAGAAGAATGAGATTGGTGTAATAATCCGTGAATCCCTCCTTAAACCAATAGACAAGCGGTTCCGGATCGGCGAATTTAACTTTTTCTCCGATCCAGGTATGAAAAAGATCGTGAGCAAGAAGCCTTTTCAAACGGAAGTCTATTACACGGTCGTATGATAGAAACAGCGAATATGCGTTATCGCTTACAATACCCGTCTGATCTCCCCCTCCGGGAAGCTGAAGTACACTTACTAAAAAAAAGTCCGCACTGTGGTCGTTCCAGAAATTCCTCTCTTCAATCATTATGTCCCGCACCAGATCGCAGAATTGATCTTCAGAAAAATTCCATTTTTTTTGTATTGCGAGATAGATTACATCTTTTCCGATGTAGCGGGGTATCAGTGAAAAAACTCCGCCGGCGAACAGGGAGTGTCTGAATTTATAGAGAGTCGCTTTTATCTCCTGCTGTTTTTCAATCACTCCGAAACTGTTTGCAATTTTCCAGTTGTAGGGAAGATGATTCCACGCTATAAGGATGTTATACTCGGTTCCGGTATCCCAATCAGGTACAATAAAAAAAGACTCCCCCGCAAAATGGAAAAACTGTTTATTTAAAATTGCCGAATTGTGGTTCCCCGGTTCCAGTTCACCCTCCCGGATCTCTTCAATCTGATAATAGATTCTTACTATTGAACCGGGTTTGTACTTTACTACCTTACTCTCCGGATTATCCGTATCGATTATATAAGTCTGGGGTGAAAGTGCTTTTAAAAATCTTACCGGACTTGCTTCCGGACCGCCCGGCAAAATTATTGCGGTTTCGCCCGATTTATCTCCTTTAAATTCGAGTACCGCGATTAGTCTGAAAGTATTAATATCGTAGAAAGGTTCTATCGAATAGCTTATATCTGCACCCTGATTTTTCGACGCGGTGCGTCCGGGTATTTTGCCATCCGGCACCGCAAATTTTGAGTGTGCCGGAATTTCAGAATAAATTAAAAGAAGAATTAATTGAAGCAGTACTGGTAAACTTTTTTTCATCCACTCGCCGGTTATCTTTCAAAGACATTCGCATTATACTAAAAAGTGGGAGTGATTTGAAATACAATTTTTTTTACAGTGGGGAGACCCGGAGAGACACATAATGACTTATTTTCAACATCTTTGAAAAGAATTGACCGTTTTTGATCTCCGGGTGCGGCCGGGAGGCACATTTTTATATTAATAATTCATTTTATCATAATTCTTATTAAATTTTGCTGTGCCTTACACTACTCTTCGACGGATAACTTATGTAGTACTGAAAACGTCAAATTATACTCAATCTAAAGGGGTTCAGCTGACAAATGAAATTCACCAGAAATATCTAAACCTATTAATTCAAAAGGAGCGGCTTCAAATGAAACGCAAATTTATCTTGTTTTTTATCTTATCCGGCTTTGTACTGATCAATGCTCAATCTAAAAAAATCGAGTTCAGCCAGTACAAGCTTGATAACGGTCTTAATGTTATACTTCACAAAGACAATACTACTCCGATAGTTGCCGTATCTGTTCTCTACCACGTCGGAAGCAAGAATGAGGATCCGCAGAGAACCGGCTTTGCCCATTTCTTCGAACACCTTATGTTTGAGGGATCCCCGAATATCAAACGCGGCGAATATTTTAAAATTGTTGAAGCCGCCGGCGGGGCTTTAAATGCCAACACATCTTTCGACCGGACGTATTATTACGAAAATCTTCCTTCCAATCAGCTCGAACTCGGATTGTATATGGAATCTGAGAGGATGCTGCAGCTAAAGATTGATAGTATGGGAGTTGAAACCCAGCGCAGGGTTGTCAAAGAAGAACGCAAACAAAGTCTGGATAACCGTCCATACGGTACTCTGATCGAAAAATTGTTCGGCAGCGCATACAAAGTTCATCCGTACAGATGGACCCCCATCGGATCGGCTCAATACATCGATCAGGCAAAGCTTGATGAGTTCATAGCATTTTACAAGCAATATTATGTTCCCCAAAACGCCACGCTTACCATCGCGGGAGACATCGATATTGCCACGACAAAGGAACTGATCAAAAAATATTTCGGTGAAATCCCAAAGGGGACTGTGGAAATTTCAAGGCCCAAAGAAGTTGAGCCGGTTAAAACCGCAGAAGTGCGCGAGATAGTTTACGACAATGTTCAACTCCCGCTGGTGCTTCACGCTTACCATATGCCCGCGCAGGGAACAGCTGATTATTATGCTCTTCGAATGCTGGGGACGCTGCTAACCGGCGGCGAGAGCTCCAGAATGACAAAAGAGATCAAAGATAAACAGCAAAAAGCGGTTCAGGTTCAGTCGATTCCGTTTCCGCTCGAAGATCCGGGGCTATTTATTGCATTAGGCCTCTGCAACGTGGGAGTTAAACCGGAGGAGCTGGAAAATGCTATAGATGCCGAAGTGCTGAAGGTTAAGAATGAACTTATAACCGATACCGAATTCCAGAAAATCAGAAACCAGATAGAAACTGAATATGTAACAAGAAACTCAACTGTGCAGGGAATTGGCGAGAGTCTTGCAAATTATTTTGTCTATTTCGGCGATGCAAATCTTATCAATACGGAACTTCAGAGATATATGAAAGTTACACGCGAGGATATTAAGCGCGTCGCTAATAAATATCTTACAAAGGAGAACAGAGTTGCTCTGTTTTATCTGCCGAAATCGATGGAGAAGAAATAATTGAGTCAACTATAAGGAATTGAAAAAGATGCCTAACCTTATTCTTCTGCTGAAATATAAGGCGAAGCATAATCGGAAAATCAAAAATTGATTAATAATGGAGTAAAAAAAATGAAAAACAAATTTTTAGTGCTGATGCTGATTCTGTTTACCGCTTCGCTTTCATTTACACAGGTCGACAGAAGTAAGCGTCCTCAACCGGGTCCTGCCCCGGAGGTGAAGATAGGCAATGCTGAATCTTTTCTCCTCCCGAACGGGCTTAAAGTTTTCGTCGTGGAAAATCATAAGCTTCCTTCAATCACCTTGAGTCTTGTGGTTGACAGAGATCCAATTGTTGAAGGGAAGAATGCGGGGTACACCTCTGCTGCCGGACAGCTTTTGCGTACCGGAACAAAAAACCGCACAAAAGATAAACTCGATGAGGAAATTGACTTCCTTGGCGCGAATCTTTCAACATCCTCCACAAGCATTTTTGCCTCGGGACTTTCAAAGCACACAGAGAAAATACTGGCGATTGTTTCGGATATAATTTTAAATCCGGATTTCAAACAGGAAGAACTGGAGAAGATCAGAAAGCAGGAACTATCCGGTTTGGCATTTCAGAAAGACGACCCGGATGCTATATCGGGACGGGTGAGTTCAGCGATTATGTACGGCAAAGAACATCCTTACGGAGAGATGGAAACCGAGGAAACGGTTAAATCCATTACCCTTGAGATGTGTAAGAATTATATTGATACTTATTTCAGGCCAAATGTTTCATACTTGGCGATAGTCGGCGATATCAATAAATCAAAAGCAAAATCTCTTATACAGAAATATCTTGGCAAATGGGAAAAGAAGGACGTTCCAAAAGCGCAATTCCAGAATCCCAAAGCCCCGATAGTGAATAAAGTTGCGCTGGTCGACCGGGCAAGCTCGGTTCAATCCGTCATTTCAATCTGCTATCCGGTGGATCTTCCGATTGGGAGCGACGATGCAATGAAAGCAAAAGTCGCAAATTTAATTCTGGGCGGCAGCGCAACCGGAAGATTATTTATGAATCTGCGCGAGGCTAAAGCATACACTTACGGCGCTTACTCAAGCCTGAGTCCCGATAAGCTAGTGGGAAATTTTACGGCATCGACTAAGGTGAGAAATGCGGTAACAGACAGCGCAGTTACTGAGATGATGAACGAGATGAAAAAGCTCCGTAATGAAAAAGTTACCGAAGCGGAACTGCAGAATGCGAAAAATTTATTATCGGGCACTTTTATCCGCACTCTCGAGCAGCCGGAAACCATCGCTAATTTTGCTATAAGCGCCGCGCGCTATAACCTCCCGAAGGATTATTATAAAAATTATCTTAAGAACCTGAACGCAGTTACGGTTGATGACGTACAGGCAATAGCAAAGAAGCTGATCAAGCCCAATAACGCAAATGTGGTCATTGTGGGTAATGGAGAGGAGATAGTAAAAAACATCTCCAAATTCAGCGTAAGCGGAAAAGTTGACTACTATGATACCTACGGCGAGAAATATGATCCTAATTTGAAGAAAGTTCCGGAAGGAGTTACGGTTGAAATGGTTCTTGATAAATACGTAGAGGCAATCGGAGGTAAAGAGAATATTCTTAAAGTGAAAGACAAGACATCAAAAATGTCCGGCTCCATGCAGGGGATGAATATTACAATGACGCAGTCTCAGAAAGCACCGAATAAAATATATCAGCTTCTCGATTTCGGAGTTGGTCAGCAGATAATGATTTTTGACGGCGAAAAAGGAAAGATGAGTTCGATGGGACAGGAGCAGGAAATGCCCGCCGAGCAGGTTGAACAGATGAAACTAAATTCACTCTATGCCATGCTCGAATATTCGAAAAATAATATTAAAACAGAATTGGCCGGTATGGAAACTGTTAACGGAAAAGATGCGTACCGGGTAGTGATTACTTATCCATCCGATAAAAAAGCCACCAATTATTACGATGTATCTACCGGACTGTTGATTAGAACTGTTGGTGAAGGCGGGGGCGCCACTCAGTCGGTTGATTTTGATGATTACAGAGAAATTCAGGGGGTAAAATATTCATTCAAAATGGCTGTTGCCACGCCCCAGGGATCGCTGGAATTTATTACCTCATCGATTGAGGTGAATACAAATTTAGCCGATTCATTATTTGAAGTGAAATAAGCTTTTTTCAGCGGGGGTCCCTAATCAGGACTCCTGTTTTTCAATATCTCACCGGTTTTAAACCGCAATCCGCCGAATTAACATTTAATCAGATCTTCGCTAAACTTATTTTTGATGCCAAATTCAAGTAAATCTCCGCTTTTCCGGTTATTAACGGGAATTATTTTTTGATAAAATGAAACTTTCTTATGTTTGGAAACGACTTATACAATAATTGTTTCCAATGGAACCATTGATGAGTTTTGGCTGTTTTCCAGGTAATGTATCGGAGAATTATTAAATGATAAATAGTATCGAAATAAAGGGCAGAATTCTTAATAAAGCCTATGAGATGTTTCATGGTTATGGATTTTCAAAGATAACGATGGAAGAGATAGCTGCGGAACTCGGAATAAGCAAAAAAACGCTCTATAAACATTTTTCGAATAAAGAACATATACTTAAAGAGTTAATCAGCTCTATTAAGTGCGAAGTTAATGAATTCATTGAGGAACTGCTCGCGGATAAATCGATAGAGTTCATCGAGAAGCTGAAAAAATTTATGAATTTTATAGCCAAACAGGGTTCAAGGCTCGAAGGCCCGATGGGGCGCGACCTTATTAAAAATCATCCCGAATTTTGGCGCGATATAGATGAGTTCAGAAAAAAAAGCGCTTATTCGAATTTGTCAAGATTGATTGAACAGGGAATCAAGAGCGGAATATTCCGGAAAGATGTGAACACGGAGATA
>JBAYWA010000113.1:0-6102 GCA_041674325.1 Melioribacteraceae bacterium
TGAAGGGAAAGAGTTTATACGAAAAGCGAGGTTTGTTAATCTGGAGGAGCTTGAACGGGAGCTGAACAGAATCTATTCGATGTTGGAATGATTAGATGTGAAAAGTGAAATGTAAAGATAAAAAGGCGGTCAAAAATGACCGCCCTTTTATAATCTGACAGATAATTTCCGCTACTTCAATTCGGGAATTCTTCCCGGTGTCCACGGCGCGTTGATCTTATCAAGTTCTGTTTCAAGCGCTTTAATATCCTCATTGAAAAGCTTCTTCAACAGTTCTAGTACCGGCGGAAATTCCTCCATCAGAACATCATAGGAACGGAGTTCGTTCTGAGTCAAACCGGCAGTCGATCTGAAGTGTGTAAATGCCATATCGCTTACACGGTCATTCAGTGTAACCGGCGCGGGTGGATTTTCCTCGGCGCTCGGCCTGGTGGACGGGCGGTTGAATTTCAACTGCATTTCGGCAAGTTTATCGGTAATTGTCTCCGCTTTTTTCATCATATCGAATGAGGAATTTGTGCTGCTTGCAATAGCCTGCTTCAGATGCTCTACACGCGCTATCGTCTCATTCAGAAAACGCTGAGTTGCCTGAACTGTCTGTGCGAGTTTTGTCGCTTTCTTCTGGAAGGCAACCAGTTCGCTCCTCTCTTTTACCGGCAAAGTGGTGTTTCTCAGAACTTCGCATTCAAACGGCGTTGGAGCTACTAATTCTTTTATTCCTTCTCTTGAAACCATTGTAATTGCCACTTTATAAGTTCCCGGCATGGCGAGTGTTCCTCCGCCTCCGAATCTGCCGCCTCCCGCGGCGCTCTGAACGGGAGTAAATTTATTTCCCTGCAATGTAACGGGCGCGAATGCCTGATAACGAAGATCCCAATTCTGCCTCTGAATTCCTTTGCCGGCCGAGCGGGTTATCTTACGTACAACATTTCCAGATTCGTCGGTAATGGTAAAGATTAGATACGGAGCAACTTCTTTCAGTTCGGCGTCGATCTCGGCATCAGCCGGCTGAGGGATCGGCTTGCCCTCTTTGAACAACGCTTTCTCTTTCTCCTTTCTTATGCTCTTGAGAGATTTGGGAACGTCTTTAATATAGTATGTGAAAGTGGCGCCGAATTCCGGATTTGCAGCTCTGTATCTCGTGGAACCGGATTCGGAATCTCCGCCCGCCGATATGTACATCAAAGTTTTTTTAACAGGGAATAAGTAAGCATCTTTTTCGAATACTTCTTTTGATGCGGTGCGGAGCGGGGAATAGTTATCGAGTACATAGAAACCGCGGCCGAATGTGCCCAATACCAGGTCGCTCTCTCTTTTCTGAATTACCATATCGCGTACCGCGATGGAGGGCAATCCCGATTTTAGAGCAAACCATTTCTCGCCGCCGTCGATGGTAAAATAGAAACTGAATTCAGTGCCTACGAATAACAGATTCGGATTTTCAAAATCCTGCTCGATCGTATGAACGGTTTCATTATTCGGCAGATTGCCGGCAATCGATTTCCAGGTTTTTCCCTTATCGGCGCTTTTTAGAAGATACGGTTTGAAATCGTCCCGTAAAATATTGTCGAAGCTCGCGAAGACAATATTCTCGTCAAACTTTGAAGCGCAGATATCGCTTACATATGTATTCGCGGGAACACCCGGGAAGGAAGAAACTTTTCTCCATGTTTTTGCGTCTTCGGAAACCTGAATCAATCCGTCATCGGTCCCTACATAAAGAAGATTTTCTTTTACCGGAGATTCGGTCATTGAAACAATTTCTCCGTAGAGTGAAGTGGATCTGTCTTTGGCAACGGCATCCACGCTCCAGTATTTTCCCATTACAGGCCAGGTGTTTCTGTCCAATTGAGCCGTTAAATCTTCGCTTATCACATCCCAGCTGTCGCCGCGGTCGTCGCTTCTGAAAACTTTATTAGCGGCTGTATAAATTCTTGTATTCTTGTGCGGGCTTATAAATAACGGTGTGTTCCAGTTCCATTTATAAGTCAATTCTCCTTTGCGCGGTTCGGGACGGATTGAGATTGATTCGCCGCTGGCCTTATCGTATCTGACCATTCCGCCGTACTGAGATTCCGCATAAACTATATTCGGATTTTCGGGATCGATAGCAGACCAGAATCCGTCGCCGCCGTTGGTTACAAACCAATCGCTGTTATAAACTCCGTTCTTTGTTGAGCCGGAGGGACCGCCCAGGCTGTTATTATCCTGTGTTCCGCCGTAGATATAATAGAAGGGGAATGTGTTATCAACGTTGACACGGTAGAACTGTGTTACCGGCAGATTCTCTTTGAAGTCGTACGTTTTTCCGCTGTCAAATGATTCGTAAACTCCGCCGTCTCCGCCTATAAGAAAATGATTAGTATCTGTCGGATCGATCCAAATTGCGTGATCGTCCACGTGGCGTGCGTTATTCCCGAGCGGAGTCCAGGTTTTTCCGGCATCAACAGTTACCTGAGAAACCGTTTCGACAGAATAAACTTTATCAACATCTTTCGGATCACAGTAGATCTCATTGTAGTATTGGCCTGCTTCGGTATGACTGCTCATCTTTTCCCATGTAGCTCCTCTGTTTGTTGAACGGAAGAATCCTCCCATATTTTCAGCCGCTTCAACTATCAAATAGAGCACATCGGGATTGACGGGCGAGATATCTATTCCCATTCCGCCGATATCGACTGTAGGCAATCCGCTCATAATTTTATCCCATGTTTCTCCGCCGTCGTATGATTTATAAACCGCCGACTCTGGTCCGCCTCCCACTTTTGTGTGAACGTGTCTTCTTCTCTGTTCGGATGTAGCGTACATTACATTCGGATCGCGCGGATCGTAAATCAGGTTATTAACGCCGGTATTATCCGAGATGTTAAGAGTCTTCTTCCAGGTTTTTCCGCCGTCTATGGATTTATAAAGACCTCTTTCACCGCCCGGTCCCCATACGGAACCTTCCGCTGCTACAAAAACAATATTGGAGTTGCGCGGATCTATAACGATTTTTCCGATCTGACGTGAATCTTTTAGTCCCATATTCTTAAAACTTTTTCCGCCGTCAATCGATTTATAAACGCCGTTGCCGTAGCCAAGCGCGCGTTGGTGATTATTCTCGCCGGTGCCGATCCATACGCAATTTGAATTATTGGGATCTAATGCAACGCAGCCAATCGAATAAACATTGTTATTATCGAATACCGGCTCCCAGGTTGTGCCGGCATTCATGGTTTTCCATACATGTCCGCTTGCGACAGCAACATAGTATTCGCTGTGATTATTAGGATTCACCGCGAAATCCGCAATCCGGCCGCTCATTAACGCGGGACCGACGCTGCGCCATTTGAGACCGCTGAAAGTTCCGGCATCGAACAGCTCTTTTTTTGCCTTGGTTGTGTCTTTCTCCTTTCCTCTATCCTGGGCAATGGATTGCACGGATGAAAGAAAAAGGAGACAGATTAAAAGAAGGGAGATCTTCCTCATATTTTCCTCAATTTAATAATGGATTGATTTTGATTAAACGAAAGCAGGTAAAATTTTTTTGATCTGTTTTTATGATGAGTTTTTCCAAACAGCATTCTTCGTTTTGAATTGTTGTTTAACCTATAAAAAAAACAGATTTAATTCTAATTATATCAGAAATCCGTTTTTTGTTTTATCTATTTTAACAAATATTAACAATTTATCGGGTGTATATTCAAAAAAAAAGACGCCCCAACGGAGCGTCTCTTTTTTAATTATATTTTATCTCTTCTCGCGTGCCGGAACTTTGGGCGCGTTGAATTTTCCCGTCTCCAATTCCTTCATTACTTCCTGAATTGCCCTTTCGAGCTGGGCGTCTATTCCCTTTGCGAGCTGAGCGGGATCATCCAGAACTTCGATATCCGGATCCACGCCGTAACCCTCTTTGAACCATTTTCCATCCGGATCGATCATACGGAAAGTAGGCACTGAAACATTCCCGCCGTCGATGAGAGCAGGCGCGCCGCTTATTCCAATCAATCCGCCCCAGGTTCTCTCGCCGATCAATTTACCCAATCCCGCTTTGCGGAAATAATCCGGGAAAGCGTCTCCGCCGGAGCCGCTCCATCCGTTTATCAGCATTGCTTTTGGACCGAAGTGAGCGTGTGGAGGCCACTGCCACATCTGACCGTCGCGAGTTGCCCAGAATGCAAGCGGCTTGCGGTCGAGCAGTTCTATGAACCGGTCGGGTATCTGTCCGCCGTTATTAAATCTTTCATCTATTATTAATCCCTCTTTAGTCATCTGAGCCGCGAACTGGCGCACTAATTCGGTCTGACCGTCAATGCCGGTACTAGGCACATAGATATAACCGATTTTTCCTTTGCTTGCCTCATCAACGCGTTTTCTGTTGCTCTCGATCCACGCGAGATTTCTCAAACGTGTTTCATCTCCGAGGGCCTGAACGTAAACCGTGCGGGCGCCGTCCAATGACGGTTTATCGTTAACAGTCAGCTCAATCGTCTTTCCGGACAATCCCTGAAAATAGATCCAGGGGGCCTGACCGGTTTCCATCGAAGTGCCGTTGACCTGTAATATATAATCTCCTTCTTTAACTTTTACGCCCGGCAGCGAGAGAGGGGAAACAACTTCAGAATCCCACTGAGCGCCTTTGATTATCTTTTTAATCTTATACGCGCCATTCTGAATTTCCCAATCCACACCGAGATATCCGACATTTTTAATTGGAGCCTCGTCTGTGTCTCCGCCGCCCCTGTATGTATGAGATGCGTTAAGTTCGGAGATCATCTCGCCAATCAGATAATTCAGATCCCAGCGTGTGACGCAGAGATCCACAAGATTTCCATATCGTTCCCCGACTTCATCCCAATCCACGCCATGCATATTTTCATCATAGAAAAAATCGCGGAAGAGACGCCACGAATCTTTGAAAATCTGTTTCCATTCTGTTTTAGGATCTACAACCACCTCGAGCTGGGAGGTGGGCATCGGTTTATCCATCTTCTGATTTTCTGCAACATCGATTATGGCAAACTGATTTGTCTTGGCGACGAGCATCTTTTTGCCGTCGGCGCTTATTGAGAAACCGTTAACGTCGTCTATAATTGTTTTCTCTTCCCGCTTGTCGAAATCAAAAAAGAGAATCGGATTCTTTTTATCGGCGGAACCGGAATTTGGACTGCGGCGGTAAACTACTTTTCCCGATACAGCGTGAACCGAGCCGAGATTGCCCGCGGGAACGGGTATAATTACCGCTCTGTTTTCAAAATTTTCCAATGTGATTTTTACTTCTTTAATTTTTTCTTTCTCTTTTGAATCATCTTTCGGTTTATCCTTTGCATTAGCGCCTTCGTCTTTTTTCGGCTCTTCTTTCTTTACCGAAGATGTGTCGACCTTTGGAGAAAGCGGATTTACGGTCTCGCTGCTTAATGTGACAACCGCAAGATTTGTAGTGTTGGGATAGATCCAACCGTTTCCTATATCGCTGTAAAGAGGATTTAGGGTTCTGTTGGTTGTGAAGTATAAATATTTCCCGTCCGGATCAAAAACCGGATTTGAATCTGCATAATAGCCGGAAGTTACTTGATGCGTTTTTCCTTCTTTAGTATCGAACAGAAAGAGTGCACTGCTCTGATTATCAAGATCGCGCGAGTATGCAATCCATCTGCTGTCCGAAGACCAGCTGGCGGTAAAGCCCTGAAGTCCGCCGTGCATAAAATAGAGCGCCTTATCGACGTTCATCATCTTATCCTTATCCAGGTCATAAACATAAACCGTCATCGATTTGTCTATGAAAGCAACCATTTTGCTGTTTGGCGACCAGAATATATTGTAGCGGTATCCCTTACCGAGAGAAGTAAGTTTCTTTTCGGCTGATTTTTTTTCGAGGCCTCTGATCGTCAATTCATACTCGCCCGATTTGTCGCTCCAATAAGCAACATTTTTACCATCGGGAGACCAGGCGGGGAAACGTTCCGCTGTTCCGTTCGAATTCGTAAGATTAATTACCGGTCCATTCTGGGCGGGCACATTAAACAGATCTCCGCGCGCTTCAAAGATTGCTCTTTTGCCGTCGGGAGAAATTGAGGCGTCGAAGATAAGGTTAGAGGCGTTTTCTATTTTCGGCATTAA
>JBAYWA010000114.1:0-6101 GCA_041674325.1 Melioribacteraceae bacterium
AACTTCCTTATCGGCCGGAGTAAGCCCTATCCTTCCATCAACAACAAATAGGATGGCATCGCATTCATCCATCGCAATTTCAATCTGTTCTCGGATAGCTGTCTCGAAGAGATCTTCGGTTCTGGGTACATAGCCGCCCGTATCTATAACGCGAAAATATTTTCCGTTCCACTCAACATCCCCGTAAATTCTATCGCGGGTTACACCGCTGACATCATCTACAATTGCCGTAGTGCTTTTTGTTAAACGGTTAAATAAGGTCGATTTGCCTACGTTCGGTCTCCCGACAATTAAAACTAAAGGTGTGCTCATTTCGGTTTGAAGTCCCTAAAATCTATACTGTAAATTTATCCGGGGGTAATATACGGTATTAAATCCATACTCTCTCTTTTCAATGCTTGAGTGGACCGAGAGCCCCTTATTATAGCTGTTTGCCGACCAGGCGGCATCCAGTGCGCTTATAATATGATTTGCCACCACTACAAGAACTGCCTTTGTGGCAATATTGTAAAAATCATTGGCTTTTCCCCTCTCACCCGCATAATATAGAAATCTGCCAGTCAGCGGATCTCCATAAAAATAAGAAGTGTTTTCATCGCCGAAATCATCCCAGCCCACATTAAACTGGGGATATTTTCCGATAAGTTCGAAATACTGCTGCTCGCCGTATTTCGGCAGGTGATGTGAATAATATGAGCCGATAGCGCTTTCCAGCCGGTTCAGCTCGTTCCAGTTGACCTTCCCGTTCACAAAAACATTATAGTTCGCCGGATTGACCTGGCTATTGATCGAAGAAGCGTGTTTGATAGTCCACAAGGCGTATCTGTCAACTGACCAGTGCTGATCCGCAAAATTCTGGAACAGAGTTGTCTGATCATCTCCCTTCTTATCATATATCAGCCCGATCGCGATAGCGGCAGCCTCAACCGCAATAAACGCAGCAGACTTAAAATAATTTTCAGTATAAAATTCACCCGCGCCCGGAATTAAAGCCGAGAGTCCGGCTGCGAGCCAAACCGATTTTTTCTGACCATCCGCAATTGAGGATTGGGGAGTCACAACTTTTTCAGATCTGTCGAAAGCCGTCTTTGAATCAAAATTCAATATCCCGCTCAGAGCTTCCCTCCCCCTGTTAACAATTTCAGATTCGCTAAGGACAGATCGATTCCGCAGTCCTAAAATCTGCCGATTATAATTCAGAGATGAATCCTGAGCGAGATTGATCGTCAGATTAAATAATAACGAGATAAGCAAGATCGATTTTTTCATCATACTCCCCTAAAATTAGAAATTGAAATCGAAAAGAATTCCGCCGTAGAAACTCCATTCCTTGCCGTAAGTGACTGTCTCTCCCATAATCCTTGTGGAAAAACGGTCGAATGCATATGCCGCATTAAAGAATAAACTGGTAGGGAAGATATAGAACGAATTTAATTTGATCCTGAGTTCCGCGCCCGCCCCTTTTTTGAATTTATCCATCGCCGGAAATTTACCGTTCCAGGCATTTCCGAAATCCGCGTAAACGGAGAGATAAACTTTATCGAAGTAAAGATGGCCAAGGCGGGTATCAATATTTCTGAAGAGAGGGATCCGGTAAGTCAGATTAATCCACCCGACTTCATTCCCGCTGATAGAATAAAACGGATAACTCTTCATTCCGATTAATCCGCCCAGATAATAATCGAAGAAGTCTGGCATTGTTGGTCCGAGTATAGAGCCAGCCCGAAACTGCGTTGTTAATGTATGCCCTTTTCCCAATCCGATATATTCTTTCCAATTCAGTTCAACGCGGTGGAACTTAAATTCATTGTACAGGGGCTCCAGAAATCCGTTGACGACCGTATAATTTCCCTCATTATTAAAACGGTTTGATTCATAGTTGTACTGCAGCTCAATTTTTCTTCCGACCGGATTAATATCCGAATCGATCTCCGGTTTTACATATTCGTGCGAATACTTCAGCTGGAAATTCTTGCCTATGAAGTATTTATCATCGGTAGCCGGGTAAAGAGTATTATTGCTCTCCGGAAGAATGAAACTGCCGAGTGTTGAAACGTACTGGCTGAATATAAACCGCGCTTCAATACTGTTTCCTTCTGCGAGAATCTTGTGCTTTGCGTAGACATCAACTTCAAATAAATTATATGTTACATCGGCCGGTATATTATAATCTATTCTCAAAGGAACAAAAGTGGAATCCACGCCGAACGGAATATCAATATTATTTTTTCTGCTTATGCTGTAGAGCTCAATTCCCAACTCCGGCTTCAAACCAAGATTGTATATAATCGGGAGTTTGCTTTTATAATCGAACTGAAAGAAGAGATCACGCTCCATCCTTCTGTTCAATGACGCGCCTCCGAAAATTGAAAAGCGGTTCAGAACATCGCTCGAAGAGATGTAGAATCCCGGCTTGATGCGGTCAAGCCCGGAATTTGATGTATTATAATTATCGAAACGGATAAAAGGAATAATGCTAAGTTTAGAGAAGAACCCGGAATATTTTTCCCGCTGGTATTCAGGCAGAACAGTATCGTTGAAATTGCGCAATGATTTGAACTGATCGGCGGCGATATCTCCGTACGGTATATCTTCGCCTAAGGGTGGATTTCCGAGCCAAATATATTTTTTTGATGCGTCAACTTCAGATTTCTGATCCGCAGACAGTAAAAAGATTTTATAACCCTCCGACCCGTATCCCGAATATAAAATGTCTCCGTTGGCATTCACCGAAGGCATAAATGCGCCGCCGGTAACATTTGTCATTTGTTTTTTCACACCGGTGGCAGGTTCGAGAGAGTAGATATTGAATATCCCGGTCTCATCGCTCGAATAATATATCAATCCGTTCTTCGACTGGAACGGATTGCGTTCGTCAGCCGGAGAACTCGTTAAAAGAATGTACCCGGAACCGTCGGCATTCACACGCGCAACATCCCGGTTTTCGTGATATGAATAATCAAAAAGTATAAATGAATCATCGGCTGAAAATCCCGGATTAAAGACCTGCTCACCCTGTTCGAAAAAGGTGAGCCGCTTAAATCCCTTCTCTCCAGTATCCGGATGCTTGCCGTCTATTCTTACTGTACCTAAATTAACTGTTCCGTCGTTCTGATATACGAAAACAATCATCTTTCCGTCGTGGGATACGGAAGGATTATTGGCTCTTAACCCAAATGTCAATCTGGTCTCTTTTTCTTTGTCGAGATCATAGAGATAAATATCATGAATGTTAACCAGTTTCGGATTATCATCGCTTAGTTTGGAGTAGACAACTTTATTTGTACCGGGAATGAAACTTACATTTGACCGCACAGGAGAATCGAGTATCTTCTCTTTCTTGGTTTTCATATCATAAAGAATAAGTGAAGAGAGCGCGAAGTAATCGTTCGATTTATTTGAGATGAATAATATTTGCGAGCCGTCGGGAGAAAATGTAGGATAGAAATTCCCGAATCCCTCTTTAATAATCATCTCGCCCTCTACCCGGTTGGCCTCAACAGCGGCAATTCTTTTTTTGTAATCCGATTTTAAGTAGCCGGACCACTCATCGTAAATTTCATTTCCGCTCTTCCCTAAAACATCCTCTAATGCCGCATCGATAGTAAAGTTTGTAAGTTTTCCGAGCTTTTCATTTATTGCTATCAGTTTCTCCTCACCGTACTTCTGGGCAAGATATCTTACAAGGGCGAAACCTGAATTGTAAACAGACTCATTACCCAGACTTGTCTTATCGAAGACTCCCATCTGATTCCACGTAAGCATTGAATTATTCAGAGCGTAGCTGCGCAGTATCATATCGCGGTGAGTATCCCAGTTATCGTAGTTGAATTCTTTTCTCATATACTGGGCTGTCCCTTCCGCGAACCACGCCGGCACATTGATACCCGGAATCGGATATGATGCGATAAAATTCGGGAATCCGAAAAGAATATCGGGACGCCTTTTATCCTCGTAATTCATGAACTGAAGATAGAAGATCGGCATAGTCCTGGACAGCTTCATTGAAGCCTGTATCTGAACCATATGAGTGAATTCGTGCGAGATAACATTGCGGAGCCAATTGTGTGTACCGCGCAGATCAAAATCCAAAGAGGAAGACCATATTTCAATCTTATTATCGAAAAAATATGTCGCGCCGTTCGAGTAATCGTCGATATCCTTAATTACAAAATCAATAACATCCGGTTCGTAATTATAGAGTGATGTGATGGGGCCCCATATTTCATCTGCAATTTTAGCTACTGTCTTCGCTGTCCGCTCCGCCTCTTCGTGATAATGAACGCGAACATGCTTCCCTTTTATCGTATACCAGTTAAAGTCGGGATTAAAGCTGAAATCCTGAGCGGCGTATTTGCCGGAGAATATTAAAAGGGCTATGAGAATAGTTTTTTTCATTTAATTTCTGATTAAGGTGCAAAAAAAATTATTTTATGACAGCTATCTTAATAGTTTTATTCGCCGAAGCGCCGCTTTCGCTTTTAAGATCAAGGCGCGCATAGTAGATGCCGCTTTCTATTCTGCTTACATCCCAGGAAGTTTCATTATCCATTCCCCCGGTTGCGCGGTCATTAAATTCAATTACGAGTTCCCCGGCGAGATCAAAAATTTTAATATTCACATTCGAATTTTCACTTACATAATAACGGATCCTGGTCTCGCCCCCGTAAACGGGATTGGGCCAGTTATAGGCTTTATCGGACGGAAAAAATTCCTGCGGCTGATTCGATTTTGAGGGCGCGCCGGCAAAAGAACTGTTACCCTCGTCTCCGAAGACACCGCTCCAGAATGACTTTCCCTGAACGGGAGATAAATTCCATACATACAAACGATTTGTGATATCCACAGCAGCCAGATACGGTTTGTAAACCGGCATTGGTCCCATTGCCGGCAGTTCCTCTTTGAGGAGAACCGGATTCAGCGAAAATTGAACTCCGGTTGATAGGGGGAATCCATCCTCCGGCTTTCCGGTTGAAGGATTGAACGCGTAGATGGTACCGCTATTAGTGTACCCAATCACAACAGCAGTACCGTCATTCTTCAGATCCAGCACAAGCGGAGCGCCTGTGAAATTCTCTTCTCTACCTATTGTAAATGGAAAATTCTTTGCCGGGTCGCCATTAATATTATACGCTTCCAGATTTTTTCCGTTGGATATCAGTAGATAATTATTGCCGTCTCCAAAAAGGTCGGCCATAGAGAAATCTGTTATTACACTCTCCGGGGAAACCGCGAATTTCTTCTCGGTTTTACCCTCACTGATTATATGAAACTCATTGTTTTCGGTAAGTACAACACTAAATGGTTTTGAAGACGAATCTAAAAAACTTATTAGTTTAATCGTTGGTGAAGAAAGATGGATCAAATTTCCTTTTGAGTCCGCAAAATAATTTTGCGTGATCGCTGAGACATAATCAGGATTTGCGCTGATCTGTTTCACGGTTTCATTCAGACGCGATATGACCTCCTGAAACGAGAAGGGAACAAAATTGAGTAATTCACCTATCGGATTGCTCACATAGATATGTCCGTCAGCTGTGCCAATATAAATTTTCCCGTTAACTCCGGACTGATCCATTACAACAGGTGCGCTTATATCCGATAAGAACTGATAGTCCAGAGCAGTCATGCCGCGAAGCTTTAATATTTTGCCGTCGGTTCCGATCTGATTGAAACCACTCGAAGCAGGAATTGAAGAGCTGAAATTCGGGAGTACCGATTTCAGAACTCCGTTTACATCGTACCTTATACTTCTCATATTATCGGTAACGCTTATCAGAGGCGCTCCGTCTGTCAGAATAGGAGTAAGGAATTTTTTCCCTGCGGTTAAATTCAGATCGGTTACAGAGACAGGCTTGATATTGCCGCTGCCGTAACTCAGTTTAAAAGACATTTTATTTGAAACGGCGCTGAAATTTTCAAAATTAATTAAACTGTTAGCGCCGCTGTTGGTCTTTGTAGATGGTTTTGTTTCGGGGCCGAATCTGTTCTTAAAAAGTTCAGCCTCATTTCCGGAGTACCAGAAATCCTCGTAGCTTCCTTCACCTATCGCGGGGCCGAAAAATGTCTCAAACTGTTTTCCAATATCCTCAACACCGTCC
>JBAYWA010000115.1:0-6075 GCA_041674325.1 Melioribacteraceae bacterium
CCAAAGAAGAATTTCCGGAACTCGAGGCGAGCCAAAGAGGAAACATCTCTATCGCGCGCCGCGTTCTGGATCCTCTCGCGGAACTGGTAAAGATTGATCCTAAATCTATCGGAGTAGGATTATATCAGCACGATGTAGATCAGAAATTACTTCATAAGAAACTTGATGATGTAGTTGTGAGCTGCGTTAATTATGTGGGGGTTGATGTAAATACCGCTTCGGCCGCGCTGCTGAATTATGTTTCCGGACTGAACAAACGTATTGCGACAAATCTGATTAAATACCGGGAGAAGGTTGGCCGGTTCACAAACCGACGCCAGCTGATGGAGGTTTCGGGAATGGGCGACAAAGCATTTGAACAATGCGCCGGCTTTCTGAAAATTCCGGACGGAGATAATCCCCTCGATAATACCTTCATTCATCCTGAGTCTTATGAAGCTACTACAAAACTTTTAAAACTTTGTGAAATGTCCGCGACTCATATAAACGAAAAAGGAAATCTGGTTGAGTTATTTGTAAAAAATAAAGGGAGCCATAAGATTGCCGAAGAGATTGGAATTGGCGAGCCGACATTGATTGATATCCTCGATAACCTGAAAAAGCCGGGTCGGGACCCGCGCGAGGAGATGCCTAAGCCTATCCTCAGAAGCGACGTTCTGAAGATGGAGGATCTTCAGGAGGGGATGCGCCTAAAAGGCACTGTGCGTAATGTGGTTGATTTCGGCGCCTTTGTGGATATAGGGGTTAAGCAGGACGGGCTTCTTCATATTTCGCAGATTGCGAATAAATTTGTAAAAGATCCGCTGGACTTATTAAAAGTGGGGGATATTATAGAGGTGACAGTCCTGAAAGTCGATATTCCCAAACAAAGAATAGCCCTAAGCATGGTATCGACGGTCTAATCTCCGCGGTTCTTCAAAGAGGATATCATATGCATATCTGCGGCCGTAAATTTGATATATGATTACCAGATTTTTTTACCAATATCCGATTCATATATACATTCCGATTTTTTTTTATCTTTGCAATGATTAATAAACATAAGAGGAATCAACATGACTGCAAACATTGAGATGATCAAAAAAGTCTATGCCGGTTTTAATGATAAAGTAAAGCATGCGCGTAAAGTAGTTGGTAGGCCGATGACTTACGCAGAAAAAATTCTCTACGCTCACCTTTGGAAACCGGCTGCACGGCCGTTAGTAAGAGGAAAAGAATTCGCGGATTTCGGTCCGGATAGAGTTGCTATGCAGGATGCGACCGCCCAGATGGCGCTTCTTCAATTTATGCATGCGGGAAGGAAAGAAACAGCGGTTCCATCGACCGCCCATTGCGATCACCTTATAGTAGCACAGACCGGATCCAAAGAGGATATGGAACGCGCGATTGAAGAGAACCGGGAAGTATATGATTTTATCGAGAGCATTTCGCGAAAGTATGGAGTTGGTTTCTGGAAACCGGGCGCGGGAATTATTCATCAGGTAATTCTTGAAAATTACGCGTTCCCGGGGGGTATGATGATTGGTTCCGATTCTCATACGCCTAACGCAGGAGGACTTGGAATGATAGCTATTGGAGTCGGCGGCGCGGATGTAGTGGATGTAATGGCCGGAATGCCGTGGGAATTGAAATGGCCCAAACTTATTGGAATTAAACTTACAGGAAAACTATCCGGATGGACATCTCCCAAAGATGTGATTCTTAAGGTCGCCGGTATCCTGACAGTTAAAGGCGGAACTGGAGCAATAGTTGAATACTTCGGAGAAGGGGCAAACTCAATTTCATGCACGGGCAAGGGGACAATCTGCAATATGGGCGCCGAGATCGGCGCTACCACTTCCCTTTTTGCATTCGATGAGAAGATGGCTTCTTATCTCGAAAAAACCGACCGCGCGGATGTAGCCGAACTTGCCAGAAAAAATGCCGATGTATTGAAAGCAGATCAGGATGTTTATGATAATCCCGAAAAGTATTTTGATGAATTGATCGAAATTAATCTGAGCGAACTTGAGCCGCATATCAATGGTCCGTTTACACCGGACCGCGCCTGGAAAGTTTCAAAAATGAAACAGGCTGTTGTTGAAAATAATTTTCCTGAAAAGATCAGCGCCGCGCTTATAGGAAGCTGCACAAATTCAAGTTACGAAGATATTGACCGGTCGGCCAATATAGCCCGGCAGGCGATTTCGAAAGGGATAAAAGCCAAAGCTCAATTCATAATCACTCCCGGATCGGAACAGGTTCGCGCTACAATTGAACGCGACGGACAGCTTCAGACTCTTACCGAGTTCGGCGGAACAGTAATGGCCAACGCATGCGGACCATGTATTGGAATGTGGAAGAGAATGGATATGAAGACCGGCGAGAAAAATACAATAGTGAATTCCTTCAATAGAAATTTCGCCAAAAGAAATGATAACAATCCGGAGACTTACTCATTCGTAGCAAGTCCCGAAATTGTAACAGCACTTGCCATCTCGGGAAGCCTTTCATTTAATCCGGAGACAGATTACGTAGAAAATGAAAACGGCGAACGGGTAAAACTCGATCCTCCGTTCGGCGACGAGCTGCCTCTGAAGGGATTTTTGAAAGATACCGAAGGATTTATCGCCCCGTTAAAAGATGGTTATAAAACAGAGGTTATCATAGATCCTGTCAGTCAGCGTCTTCAGTTCATGGAACCTTTCAAAAAATGGGACGGAAAAGATTTTTTTGAGCTTCCGCTCCTCTTAAAAGTTAAAGGGAAATGCACAACGGATCATATTTCTCCTGCAGGTTCATGGCTGAGATACCGGGGGCATCTGGATAACATCTCTAAAAATATGTTCCTCGGGGCAATAAACGCATACAACGGAAATCCGGGAGAGGCAAAAAATCAGTTCACAGGCGGATATTATCCGGTTCACGAAGTAGCCCGCGATTATAAAGCCCGCGGCATCGGATGGATTGTTGTAGGCGATGAAAATTACGGAGAAGGATCATCGCGCGAGCATGCGGCTATGGAACCAAGATTCCTGGGAGGCAAAGCAATTATAACAAAAAGCTTCGCGAGAATTCACGAGACAAATCTAAAGAAACAGGGAATGCTTCCACTCACATTCGCTAATCCGGATGATTATGAAAAGATCCGCGAGGATGACAGATTAAGTCTGACCGGACTGAGCAAACTGGCTCCTGAGAAACAATTAAAACTAACTGTCAATCACAGTGACGGATCGGTTGATGAGATTATGCTGAACCATTCATTTAACGCCGGACAGGTTGGCTGGTTCAAGGCGGGTGGAGCGCTGAATCTTATCGCCTCAAAACAGAAATCTGAACCGGCAGCCGGCAAGAAGGCGGTCGCAAAGAAGAAAACTTCAAAAGTTGTGAAGAAAAAAACTGCAGTCAAGAAGAAATCCGTTAAAAAGGTTGTTAAGAAGAGTGTTAAAGCCGCACCGAAGAAAAAAGCGGTTTCAAAAGGAAAGAAAGCTCCAAAGAAGATCGTTAAGACAGTAAAGAAAAAATCCGCTCCAAAAAAAGTCGTCAAAAAAGCGGTGAAGAAAATTCTAAAAAAGAAAAAATAATCACACTTTCCGAACTGGGTCGAGGTCTTCTCGACCCTTTTTTATTCATTCCCGCAGAAACTTCTTATATTACTCATAACATTAGAGCTGAGCTTAATTAATCATTATACTTGGAAACTACAAGTTTGAAAGCGAATTTTAAAACTCCCATAATTATAACTTAACATTCTCAATTCCACTCTGGAATTTATATAATCGGGGATTATAATAAGAGCTTCCGCGATACAAAAAAATTTGTGCTAATGAAATAGAAACAAGAATTAAAAAGGAAGGGTTTAAAGGCAAAAGCCATGCTCAGACCTCTTGCTTCTTGCCTCTCACTTTTTATTTAAGTCAGTTCCTTCTCCACACAATCCTATCCCCTTCCTTAATTCCGAATTTTTCGCAGAAGCCGGCATTGACTTCCACCACATACATCGCCGGTTTAACCGAGGGAAGGCTTGTATCGTCATAAGGTTTGGCGTTTCTGATAATTGTTACTATTTCCATCTTTGAATTTACATACATGATGTCTAACGGAAGGATTGTATTCTTCATCCAGAATGACTGAGGCATCTCCTCATCGAATAGAAAGAGCATCCCCTGGTCTTCATCCATTTTGTCTCGGAACATAAGACCGGTTGCCCGCTGCTGATCGTCGTCTGCTATCTCCACATCGATTCTTCTTATGAACTCTCCGTTTGAACCGGAGAACGAAACTTCTCCCTCTTTTACGAACGAGTAGGCCGACCTATTATTCATCGCATTTTCCAGATCCCGGCTGACCGGTTCATTTGATTTAAAAATATTTGAGAATATAAAAAACGCCGCAAAAGCAATTAACACAATTACAACTGTAATTTGCGTCATTAGATTTTTTTTTTGCTGTCCTTTTGATTTCGCCATTCTGATTCCGCTCTTATCTGTTTTGTTAATTTATATTGATATCTCTGACATCCGTTAAACGGAAAAGTTTCATCATTTAGAATTTCAGATCGAATTCCTTAAGCGATGATTTGAACTGTATTTTCATCCGTTTATAATCTGATATTTTATGGGAAATTGTGAAAATATTTTTACCCGGGGAAACGTTTTCCAATAACAGCATATCGTTTTTCTTACCATCGGTAATTGAAATCTCTATCTTCTCTTTAGCTTTCGCGAAAATTAAAATTTTGGAGCTCCCTCCGGACTCTTTTATCAAAGCGGGTCTTGTAAAAAAATCGTCAATCTCAGCCAGAGATTCCATCTCTTCGATTTTAGTGCCGGCAACATTCGATGATTCAATGCTCTCATTCCATAATTTGCTTACGGATTTCAGAGCGAAAAAATAATTTATGCGTCTCGGTTTATCGATGCTAATATCTGCCGAAGATTTTTCCGCCGGGAGAATATCATAAAGGTAATCCGGGAGAAGTTCGGAATTCCGGCTGGGCAAATTATATAGAGCGAAATAGCTCAGACTGTCGCTCCTCGATCTTATTTTTTTTGAATTCCAGCTCAACGAGAATTTGTTTCTTCCTCCGGGCTTTTTCAAAAGGACCAGATCAGCCGGCGGATCGGGGTAAATTCCGTCCAGCCAGGCCATTGCGGCAGGATAGGTTTTATTTCTGAACGAGGAGAATTCCAGATCTTTAATATTTTCATACCGGAAGAATGATACTCCGTCGGCATTTACGGAGCGGGAGTACTGAACCATCTGATCAATTTCAGACTTAACATTTTGTTTGTAGGCCCCAATACCGAGCACCACGCTTCTTCCGAATGAATTATCCGACCAATCCTTTGCAATGGGCGCAAAACGAGGATTATCATTAATTCCCCAGTAGATCTGTGGAACAATGTAATCGACGATACCCAGTCTCAGCCATTCGCGCGAATCCTGATAAACTTCGGTATAACCCTCCCATCCGTTCACGCCTTTTAAATTTTTATAAATGCCAATTGGCGCCGCGCCTAGTTTAACATAATATTTTACATTCTTAATTTTTTTATTGATCAGGGCAACCAGATCGGTTATATTTTTTCTTCTGTATTCATCCCTCGATAAACCGGCGCCGTGGACACTGTACGAAAATTCATCGTCAAAATTTCTACCGGGGTACCGGATATAATCGAGATGTACGCCGTCGACATCGTAATTTTCGACTATCTCGGCAATCATATCAGATAGATACTCTCTCACTTCAGGCAATCCCGGATCTAGCCAAAGGCTCCTTTGTCCATCCCTGATATCTTCTATAATCCATTCCGGTTTTCTCTTCGATATATGATTCGGATTGTTCAGGACTTTCGTCTCCGATCCGTTGAAACATCGTACTACATTAACCCATGCATGTATTTCGAGACCATGTTTATGAGCTTCTTCAACTGCGAGCTGAAGCGGGTCATAAGACGCATCTCCGTTGATTTCGCCGGTTATATAAGATGAGAATGGATCGTAAGAAGATTTGAACAGGACTGTTCCGTTGCTTCTGACCTGGAAATAAACAGTATTAAGATTTTTCGATTTTATATTGTCAAAAATCGC
>JBAYWA010000116.1:0-6045 GCA_041674325.1 Melioribacteraceae bacterium
ATTTTCCGGAATTCCTTTTTTATCGTAAGCCCATCTGCGGCAGAGTTTTAAAGCGGTTTCATCTGCCTCTGCCCCAGAATTCATCGGAAGCACTTTCTCATATCCGAAAAACTCTGTAATATATTTTTCATATGGGCCCAGGCAGTCATTAAAAAATGCCCTTGATGTGAGCGTTAATGTTTTCGCCTGATCTGTCATGGCTTTTACAATTTCCGGGTGGCAGTGTCCCTGATTCACCGCCGAGTAAGCGGAGAGAAAATCGAAATATCTTTTCCCTTCAACGTCCCATAGAAAAACCCCTTCCCCTTTTGAAAGAACAACCGGAAGAGGATGATAATTATGTGCTCCGTACTGTTCTTCAAGGGAGATATAGTCTTGTGTTTGCATAGTAATTCCTAATGTTTATTATTTTGTTGTTCAAACTTATTAAAAAAAAATCAGTTCCGGAATTGAGGAATTATCTGCTGGCGTAGAGCCATTGGTCTATAGTGATCTTTAGGAAATGTATATTTATAGGTTTTGCAATATAATCATCCATTCCGGCAGTAAGACACCTTTCGCGGTCTTTCATGCTTGAATGCGCGGTGACGGCTATTATCGGAATTTTGGCAATCGGACTGTCTAGAGCCCGTATCTTCTGAGTCGCTGTAATGCCGTCCATATCGGTCATTTCAACATCCATAAGGATCAGATTAAAAACACCCGTTAATGCGGATTGAATCGCTTCATAACCGTTCGAGACGGCTTCCACATTGTATCCGACCTCGCGAAGAATTTTTAATTCAAGATTTTGACTTATCGGATTATCCTCCACCAGGAGAATTCTTTTCTTAGGGGAAGAATCGGTTTTTGATTCGGGGGATGTTTCAGATTCAAGTTTTGACTGGAATTCCTGATGAACTGCTAAAGATGTTTCTTCCGGGGTTTCGGTATCAAATACCGCATCCGGGCGCAATTTCATCTTTACATTAAAATAAAATTTGCTTCCCAGTCCCACCTTGCTTTCAACATTCATCTCACCATGCATCATCTTTACAAATTCTCTTGAGATTACTAATCCCAATCCGGTACCTTCCTTGGAACCTTTCCTGTTTTTTACCTGGATGTACGGCTGGAAAAGTACCGATAGTTTATCGCTCGGAATGCCGCTGCCTGTATCTTGGACTGTGGTCAGAATTTCGATGACGGAATCTGTCTGGGATTGAACACTCACCGATAAGGTTATTTTGCCCTGTTCCGTGAATTTTACCGAGTTACTCAGAAGATTCAGTATTATCTGTCTGTACCGTGTAGGATCACCGAATACCTTCTGCGGAATAGAATCGGAAACGATGTGCTCGAATTCCAATCCTTTAGACTTAATCGATTGTGTAATGATAGATGCGGCCTTGTTAACTTCATCTCTTATGTCGAAATCAATCTCGTCAAGATCCATTTTTCCGGCTTCAATTTTGGAGATATCAAGAATATTATTGATGATATCCAGCAGGGACTCCGCCGCCAGGCGGGCATCGCGCGCAAAATTCTTGAGCTCATCCTTATCTTCGAAGAGATCGTTCTCAATCAAAGTCAAAAAACCCATCACGGAATTCATCGGGGTTCTTACTTCATGACTCATATTGGCAAGGAATTTAGATTTGAAACTGCTCTCCTGCTGAGCTTTTTTTGCGGCGGTATCGGCTCTTGTTTTTTCGAGGCGCAATGCATCAAGGGCCTTCTGCTTTTCGCTTTCCGCCTGAACCTGCTGGGTTATATCCTGCAGGCTCCCTTCGTAAATAATTACCCCGTTTTCTTCATCTTCAAAAGTGCGGACATTCATTCGTACAGTAATTTCGGTACCATCTTTCTTTTTGTACGGCACTCTGAAATTCCGGACCTTTCCCTGTTTCTCCAGAAGTTTGCTCAACAGCTCCCAGTCACTCTTCCTTTTAAATACATCATCAACAAGTCCCAATTTCTTAATGTCTTCTTCCGCCGTATAACCGAGCATTTTTATCAGTGCCGGATTTATTGTCAGGAATTTTCCCTCTTTTGTAAACTGGAAAATACCCTCAACCGAATTTTCGAATAAATTCCGGAATTTCTTCTCGGATTGGGTGACTTCAAAACTCTTTACAACACTATCCTGCCGCAATTTATAGTTTATATAACTCGCTACAATGGCCATTATGCTTATAACCAATACCAGCACTACCGATTCCACCATATTGGGCAGTATGAAAATCTGCTTGCTGTTGAAAATAATCGATGCGGCAAAGACAACGTTGTAATAGATGGCGACAATTATCTGATTTGTTACATCCCAGCTTAAAAACAACGCAGCCGTAAATATGACAAGGCTTATTATATGCGAATTGAATATCAGTGTCTTGGGAATCAGGAATATCATTATTCCGAAAGAGCAGATAATTGACAACAGCAGGATATGCACCAGCAATACCGGATGTCTTTTACCGAGTCTGGTGGTAGAAAGAACCAGAAGTATAAACGCAATAAGAATTGCGGTAAGCCTTGAAAGATAGATCTCGACACTCTGGGAAGAGAAGTAACGCACCTCTAAGATCATCGCGATTAAACCGGAAAATGCCGTGAATTTGGCGAGGGCCTGGAACGGGGCAATTAATGCCTTATTACTCTCTTCCTTGAAGTACTCGAATCTCTTCAATTCCCCGGTGTTTTTAAATTGTAAGTTAGGATTCACGCTTTACGCATTGAAATTTATAAGAAGGTTCAATTATTTTTTCGTAATTTTTAATTGGATTCGAATTGGCAAAGACACAATTCAATAATCCTCTATTTCTAATGTAGCAAAAATTCAATGATTTAGATAAATAAAATTGACTTAATAATCAAACTTGCAGATCAATTGCGGACGGCCTGATGACAGAATTTTTATATGGAATTGATGTATGGGGGCTCTACTTTATAAACCATACCCTGTCAAATCCATTCTTCGATAAGTTTTTCCCGTTCATCACTGAAGTAAAGAACTGGTACATTGCATATATAATCCTTTTTCTTATTCTTGTGATTAAAGGGGGAAGGATTGGCAGAATTGCTTCACTTTTTTTGATACTCCTCATCGTCTCCACGGATCAGTTCAGCAGTTTTTTTTTGAAAAATCTATTTGAGAGAATACGCCCTTGCAATGTATTCGGCGATTTGAATGTGCTTGTAAACTGCACCGGATCGTTTTCGTTTCCTTCATCTCACGCGGTAAACAATTTTGCGGTCGCGATGTTTTTCGGAAAGATTTTCCCTAAGATGAAATGGTCGTTCATTGCAGTGGCCGCTTTGCTGGCATTTTCGCGTCCATATGTCGGAGTCCATTATCCTTCCGATGCTTTAGGGGGAATGCTTATAGGATTGCTTTTCGGTTATATTTATGCTCTGCTAGTGATTCTTATAGATGATAAAATTAAGAACCGCACAAAAAAAATTACAGATAAATACGAAAGAGTTGAATTCAGATAAAACTTAAGGGCTTTATGAAAACAAAATTAGAGATCGCGCAGAACTGGCTTCCACGTTATACAGGAACGAATATAGATGATTTCGGCGATTATTTACTGCTGACAAATTTCCAGAACTACGTGACAAAATTTGCGGAAAAATTCAACTGCGATATTCAGGGAGTAGGCAGGCCGATGCAATCTGCCACCAACAGCGCAGGGCTCTCGATAATTAATTTTGGTATCGGCTCGGCCAACGCTGCAACCGTAATGGACCTTCTTCTTGCACGTGAACCGAAGGGAGTTTTATTCCTTGGTAAATGCGGCGGATTAAAAACGTCAACGGAGATCGGGCACTTCATTCTTCCTATCGCAGCTATCAGAGGCGAGGGTACAAGCAACGATTATCTGCCTGCTGAAGTTCCCGCCCTCCCCTCATTCAAACTGCATAAATTTGTTTCAGATAAGATCATCTCTAAAAATGTTGAGTATAGAACCGGAGTAATTTACACAACAAACAGAAGACTCTGGGAATGGGATGAAAATTTCAAAGAATATCTAAGAAAATTAGGAGCTATCGGAATCGATATGGAAACGGCTACTATTTTCATTGTCGGTTACGCAAACCAGATTGCTCGCGGTGCTCTGCTGCTTGTATCCGATCTGCCTATGTTTCCGGAAGGTATTAAAACTGAAGAATCGGATAAAACCGTTACACAAAATTTTGTGGATCTTCACCTGAATATAGGTATTGAGGCAATGACGGAAATAGGAAGCAAAGGGGAGGCTATTAAGCACTTTACTTTCTGATGATGGCACCATTATTGTCAAATATAATTAGCATTATGAGTAAATGAGGTTAAATCTAAGTTAAAATCGCTTGAAATGAATTTTTTTTCGCATAGAATGAACATAATGCGTAGCAAAAAGTAGACAAAATTGAAATGGAGTTAATATGAGACGGCTTATAACGATTGGATTAGTGGCTATCCTCTTTTGTGCTTCAGAAACCAAAGATATTCTGGCACAGGATTCTGAAACCGGAGTAAAGAATACTCTGAACAGTCTTTTTAATTACAGTAAATCCAAGCAGTTCGACAAAGCATCCGGGCTAATAGCATATAACGGTGCGGATAACAACAGAAACCGTAAGGATTCGTTCAATGCAGCCAATAAAGATGAACTCGGCCAGGTGAAAAGAATCTGCAAAAAGATCTCTGCTCTGATAGATCTCAGTTCAAAACAGGAATTTGGAAAATTTGAGATTAAGAAGGACGGGACCGCGGAGAATTATCTGATTGAGGCGAATTTCATCAGCGGTGATCAGAAACTTGTAACAATTTTTTCATTTATCAAAACCGAAAAAGGTTTTCTGATGACGGATATTAATTGAGTTTCAAACTGAATTATTCATCGATTATTTTTCGGAACGCGCTCCGCTCATACTGCTTTCACTCCCCTTTTTAACCAGGGTAACACCTATTAGAATAATTACCGCGGCTAGAACTATCCAAAGAGAGATGGGTTCATCAAGAATAAGCCAGCCCAGGAAAAGAGCAATAACAGGATTAACGTACGCATACGTTGCCACTAGCGAGATAGGGAGATGCGCAATCGCGTAGACATAGCTTCCATATCCGATCAGTGAGCCAAATACTACCAGATACAGATAGGCCAGGAAACCGGAACTTGTGAAATGGAATTGTCCTCCTTCTCCCAATAACAGTCCTAGAACTGTTATGAATATTCCGGCAACTATCATTTGAGTAGCAGCACCCATCAGAGGGTGGACAGTAACTTTTTTATATTTGGAATAAAGAGTCCCGGCTGACCATAGAAAAACCGCGAACATTAATCCAATTACTCCGCCGATTTTTTCCGGTTCAAACAGATTCCGCAAATCTCCCCCGAAGATCAGGGAAACTCCGGCGAGTCCTAATATCAGACCCAGCGCTGTCATCAGATTTATCCTTTTGCCCTGCGGCATAATTGCCTCAATTCCAACCACCCAGAACGGGACTGTTGTAATCAGGAGTGCTGTCAGCCCGCTCGGTACGGTTTGTTCGGCATAGACAACCAAACCGTTGCCCCCTCCGAGCAGCAATAGACCGCTTATACCGAGGTGCAGGATATCATTTTTATTCGGCAGTTTATATTTTTTCAGAAGAAGCAGGAAAAGAAGAATCGGTCCTGCCGCTATCCAGCGCAATCCTGTAAACAATACCGGGGGCAGGTCTTCCACTCCAATTCTTATCGCCAGATAAGTGGTTCCCCATACTATATATATTGAAAGAAGCGCCAGCAGCGCGCGTGTATTCTTTTCTTTTTGCATCTGTCAATCCGCTGAAAATAATTATAAAAATAATTCGCTCTAAAATTGGGCGCACCAGAGACTTCCCGGAATCAAGAATAATTTAGCTGTTAGAATTCAGGGACGAAAATATAGGGATTTTCAATCTATCTCCACCGGAAATTGAACATGTAATAAAAAAACCCTACGAAATTTTTGCCGGAAAGCACCTTCTGCAATGTCAGAGAGCAATAAAAAGAAAAAATATTTTGTAACTTAATATGAAAATATTGTTCACTATCA
>JBAYWA010000117.1:0-6021 GCA_041674325.1 Melioribacteraceae bacterium
TGAGTACAAAACATCTGGGTAATTCTATAGATATACACGCAGGGGGTAACGATCTCATTTTCCCGCATCATGAAAACGAAATCGCCCAGAGCGAAGCATGTTTTAATCAGAAATTTGTCAAATACTGGATTCATTTCGGATTCCTGAATATTCAGAATGAAAAGATGTCCAAATCCCTTGGTAATTTTTTTACAGCGAGAGATGTGTTGCAGAAATATTCGGCTGAAACGATCAGATTATTCTTCGCTCAGACCCACTATGGAGGTCCGCTTAATTTCAGCGATGAACTGTTAAACTCGGCTTCGAAAGGCTGTGAAAAGATCTCTAACTTAATCGAATTATCCGAAAATCAGATTCGAAAAAATAATATTGACGGGATAATGCCGGTTTTCGATTTCCAGAAGTATAAAAATAATTTTGTTAGCGTAATGGATGATGATTTTAATACGCCTCAGGCTGTTGCGGTAATCTTCGATCTTATCCATGCGGTTAATAAAATTATTGCCGAAAATGAAAATATTAATGCCGGATTTTTCGCTGAAGTAAAAAAAGTATTAAATGAATTAGCCGGAGGAGTTCTTGGTGTCGTTGATATTCCAGGAACGGGAAAGGAATCCTCGGCAATCATCGAGGAAAAGCTTATCGAACTGTTGATTGATGTGAGAGATTTCTTAAAAAAAGAGAAGAATTTTGCCCAGGCCGACAGGATCAGGGATGGATTATCGAAAATCGGAATTTCTTTAAAGGATACCAAAGACGGCGTTACTTATAAGAAAAATTAACTGGGCGGTATAAAAATATGATTGCCGGGGAAGCTAATTTTATCTACTATACTTTTGATATTTAGAGGGAAAAGGAAATGAAAAGAACCTCACTGATTTTGATCATCTTAATGCTTGCTAATCTAGTTCAAGCTCAGGGTACAGGCGGAACAAATGCAAAATTCGAGTACAGGAACCTGATTGATCTGCCTACGGCGGGAGTCCTATCCAGAGGGTATGCCGGAGTTTCGGCCGATGTATTGCCGTTCGGTGTTGTCATTACAAAGATTGAAGTCGGTGTGTTTGATGGATTCAGTTTCGGAATTTCTTACGGCGGTACAAATGTAATCGGAACGGGGTCGATTGACTGGTATAAGCTTCCGGCAATTAATATAAGGGCGCGGATTGTGAATGAAACAGACGCGTTCCCCGCATTATCACTCGGATTCGATTCTCAGGGTAAAGGACAATACGATGATAATCTGGATAGATTCCAGATCAAATCACCAGGTTTTTTCGCGGCTGCGGCCAAAAACTTTGAACTTCTCGGTTATCTGAGTATTCATGCCCTTGTTAATTATTCTTTGGAAAGGGAAGATGGGGATAAGGATTTGAATCTCGGCTTAGGATTTGAAAAAACGATCGGCGAGAAAGTATCTTTAATTGGAGAGTACGACTTTGCGGTTAATGATAACACCGGCGCGGCTTTGGGAAAGGGAAACGGTTATATGAATCTAGGCTTGAGGTGGTCGGTCGGTGATGGTTTAACTCTTGGCGTTAATCTTAGAGATATATTCAGGAACAAAAGAATTAACGGGCACAGCGCCGACAGAGGAATTTTTGTGGAGTATTTAAAAGCTCTTTTTTAGGAAATTTATGTACTGATTCCAATACAACTCTGTTTACATTAGTATACAATTCCTTTTTAGGAATCCTCTTTTTGCATTTCTTTTCGATTCATTTTTCGGTATAATTTTTGTGTCTTTTATTAAAACGATTGAAGGTGTTGATATGAAAACAATTATTCGTTTGTTGGTGATCCTCCCGCTATTAAGTCTTGGAGGGTGTTATACTCAGTTGGCACTCCGGGATGATGGAAACAGGGACAGACATTATGAGGAACAGGATGAATACGCATACGAGGATGAGCAGGCGGATTCAACCGAATATTACGATGATGATGAATATTATGACGATTATAATTACAATCGTCCGGGTTACAGACGGTATTTATACGGTTATTATCCTTCATCATTTTACTTAGGATACTATTCGCCGTACTACTACGGATACTATTCATGGAACCCGTTCTGGAATTACAATTATTATTACAACCCGTTCCATAATTCATACTACTCCGATTACTATTACAATCCCTATTATTATTACCCGGGTCAATATCTGGCGGGATATAAATACAGGAGTTACTCCGATCAGAGAACCCGCGGCAATGATGGGGAAAGAGGTTCAGGCTATACCAGCGGATCTGGTTACGACCGAGGCAGAACATCCCGTTCATACTCTACCCGTGACGGGGATACTAAAAGCGGTGATGTTGATCTTACCAGATCACGGGTCTCCAGGGGGACAAGAAGCAGTAATGAAGGAACGAGAGTAAGCAAAACATCCCCGCGAGGAACAGATAATTCTGTTCGCAGAAGCGGCACTAGAACGCGCAGCAGCGACGGTGCGCGTGCAACGGATAATTCCAGCAGAAGCGGCTCCAGGGACCGGAGCGAAAGAAGTTCAAGTGGATCAAGCAGTTCCGGAAGAGATAGGCAATCGCCTTCATACAGTCCGGGCAGGCAATCGAGCAGTACACCTTCTTACAGCACTCCATCCTCTTCTTCTAGTTCGGGCAGCGGAAGAAGTTCAAGCGGATCGGAAAGAGGCTCAAGCAGTTCAAGCGGTTCTGACAGGAGGAGATAACTAAAATGAATAAGCCTAATCATTCACAAATTATATTAATGAAGGGGGCTTCAATGAAAAATTATTTTAAGATCTCTATCGTACTTTTTATTTGTACGATTTTTAACGGCACAATTCAAGCACAGAATTTTAACGACGCCCTTCGTCTTGGAGAGCCGGGAATAAATACCGGCGCGCGTTCCCTGGCGATGGGTAATGCCTATGTGGCATTGAGCAACGATTTTTCTGCTTCACTCTTTAATCCAGCCGGATTCGGTCTGATCAAAAAGATGGAGCTCTCAACCGGTCTCAATTATAACTCGTATGATAACAATACCGGATTCTTTAATAGCAAGACAGACCTCTCCAACAGTCTGACAAAATTCAGCCAGATAGGAGTTACACTTCCGTTCCCAACCGTCCGGGGCAGTTTTGTAGTTGCTATAGGGTATAATCAGGTAAAAGATTTTAATAAGGTCATCGGCTTCAGCGGTTACAATTCAGGGTCTAATTCATATATACAGGATTTAACTTCTTATAATGACGATATCGCCTTCAAACTTGCTCTGAGCTATCCTACTTACGATGCGAATAATAAATATGTAGAAGATGTGACAAGGATTAACGGCGGGCTGAATCAGCGCGGAACACTTAAGCAGGAAGGAGGGATAAACAGCTGGTCATTCTCCGGGGCATTGGAGATCGAAGAGAATCTTTTTTTAGGAGCGACGGTAAATATCTACAGCGGTACTTTGAAAAAGACAAAAGATTATTATGAGGAAGATTTGTACGATAATTATCCATCTACATTATTGTTGGATCCTATTGAACCGGCTTCGGCAGATTTTAAATCTTTCTTTCTGCGGGATATCATAGATTGGGACATCACCGGCGCTGGATTGAAATTGGGCGGCATGCTCAAAATGGATAATAATATTAACGTAGGCGCAACTATAAAATTACCCACGAAGTGGACAATTAAAGAGGATTATTCGATAAGCAGTTCAAGCCTTTTCGGTACAGGGGAAAGATTTTATTACGAACCTGAACAGGAGAGATTCGAATATGAAATTTCCACACCTGCAGAGTTTTCCGTGGGCGCGGCATTCACAACAAAAAATGTAACCCTGAGCGGTAATGCCACATACATTGATTATTCGAAGATGGAATTTGAAGGCGGTCTTGATTTCAATGCAACCCTGGATAAGAATGCCGATATTGTCGACCTGATGAGGTCGGTAATCAATCTTAACGCGGGAATTGAATATATCCTTCCAAATTCGGGGATAGCGCTTAGAGGCGGCTTTATGCTGATGCCGTCTCCATTTAAAGAAGATCCCGGAGAGTATGATAAAAAATTTATAACTGCCGGCATCGGATACAATTTTTCTCAATCTTCTTCGGTTAATATCGCGTATGTGTACGGATGGTGGAATGACATCGGCGATAATTACGGAGTAAATGTCTCGCGGACATTCCAGGAGATAAAATTTCAGAATTTTGTCACTTCATTTAAATTCTTTCTGTAACCCTTTCTTACTGATATAGATTGACATCCCTTTAAGAGCGCCTTATTTTTAAGGCGCTTTTAATTTATAGGAGGCAGCTATTCAAGGAACTGTTTTTAAAATCGAGAGTAAAGATTACTATCTGTTTGATGAAAAAGGGGAAGGAGTTCGCTGTTCTCTGCCCGGCCGCTTTCAGAAAGAATTTGCATTGAAAAAAGATAAGCTTTTTAAGATGGATATTGTGGCTGTGGGAGATCTGGTTGATTTTGAATTGAATGACGACGGTACCGGCGTTATCCAAGAAATACACTCAAGAAAGAATTATCTATCGAGAAAGGCTCCCAAAATCAAGGGTGCCGGAGCCCGCGGCGAAAGACTTGAACAGATTGTTGCTTCTAATCTAGATAATCTCGTAATTGTGAGCAGCTGCCTGACGCCAAAATTCAACAACCGTTTGGTTGACCGCCTTATTGTTGCCGGGGAAAGTTCCAGCATAAATCTGCTGCTTGTTTTTAATAAAATTGATCTTGACTCATCGGCTCAGATGGGTGATTGGATTAGGTTGTATGAAAGTATCGGGTATAAAGTTTTCAGAACGAGCGTAGTTGAGAAGAGGGGGACTGATGATCTTAAAGAAATCATGAAGGGAAAGATAAATCTGATATGGGGGCAATCGGGGGTGGGAAAATCATCCCTGCTTAATCTTATCTATCCATCACTTAGCCTGAAAGTCGGAGAAATAAGCCTCTCAACATCAAAGGGAAAGCATACAACCGACACGAGCATAATGAACAGGGTTGATTTGTCGACAAGTGTTATTGATACACCGGGAATGAGAGAGATCGATCCTTATGGGATTCAAAAAAAGGATCTGGGTCACTACTTCAAAGATTTTTTTCCCTTCTCCGATTCCTGCAAATTCAATACCTGTACTCATTTTCACGAACCGGATTGCGCTGTGGTAAACGCTGTTGAGGCAGGGGAGATTAACCGGGAACGTTACCAAAGCTACCTTAATATGCTTGATACTATTGAAGATGATATGAATTTTTAAAGAGATAAAACCATTCTTTTCATCCCTTCTATAAATTCTTTTACAATTGCATCCGGTACCCCATCAATGTGTTTTGATTTAAGCCGCATATCACATTGATCGTTTATGTAATCAATTAATACAAATCTGTGATCGTTAGTGAGAGCGATTTCTGTGGAGAAATAATCCAATCTCGTTATACGCGCAAGACGTTTTGTAATTCTAAATAAAGGAAGCAGGTTAAATTTCATGACCTCTGCCTCTGTTATTGGATGGTAAATATGAGTGTTGTCGTCCCACCAGGATGGAATCACTGAATCGAACGCCCAGAAGACTCTGAACCATGCGCGTCTTCCCAGAATCTTACAGGGGTAGATTTTCTCCTGGACGAGATATTTTTCTGAATGATTCCTCCTTCTTTCAATATAAATCTCTTCGAGCGTTTCCGCGTTTTTGATTACTCCCTGTCCGCCCCCGGAAAGAAGTGCCGGTTTTATAATAAAAGGTTTTCCGATTCTGGATAACTCTTCCTCGCCGATACGAAGTACCGATTTCTGATCGAGAGGAGATAACAAAATTGTTTCGGGGAGCCGGAATTGCTTACGGACAAGTTTTTTATGCATCAGGTATTTATCAATCGATTTGAATACCTTTTTGTGCGGATTAATAATATAGCTTTTTTTACGTGTGAGAATTTTCGTGAGAGGAAGAAATGCCGGATCCTCATCGGAGGCGCGATCCAGATATGCTCTGAAATGCAGTTTGTTTTCTCTGACCAGCTGTATTACTTCCGATGCGTTGAAAGATTCAA
>JBAYWA010000118.1:0-5927 GCA_041674325.1 Melioribacteraceae bacterium
ACGTTCATAAATGCTATAAAGCGTTTACTTTTAAAAACGCCGATTCAGAAACTGAGCGCGCACAATTCATTCTAAAGAAGAAAAAAATATGCTGACTTTTTACAATGTTGACTTCAATTACAAAAACCAGCCGGTATTTGCAGATCTGAATCTGGAGGTGCAGCAGGGTGAATTCGTTTTCCTTACAGGAAAAAGCGGAATTAGGAAAACTGCTATGCTGCGGATGATTTATATGGATACTTTTCCTTTATCGGGATATGTGGAGGTGGGAGATTTCTCATCGGAGACAATCACTGAGAAGGATCTTCCTTTTCTCCGGAGAAAAGTCGGAATGATCTTTCAGGATTTCCAGCTTCTGAGCGATAGAAATGTATATGACAATCTGGCTTTTGTGCTCCAGGTTACCGGAAATCCTCCAAAAGCGATCAAGAAAAAAGTAATGAATGTTCTCTCCGAAGTAGGGCTTTCTCATAAACAGAAGAATATGCCGCATCAGCTATCGGGCGGCGAGAAGCAGCGCGTTGCAATTGCAAGGGCAATCATAAATGATCCGTTTTTGATTCTTGCGGATGAGCCGACCGGCAATCTTGATCCTGAAACTTCCGAAGAGATTCTGAGTATTTTGAAAAAAATAAATTCGAGAGGGACTTCAGTTATATTCGCGACTCACAACTATGAACTGGTTAGAAAAATCGACGCGAAGATAATTAAACTTGACGGGGGAAAAGCCGTTAAAGTTCTTATCAAGAAGAAAGGGGAGAGTGTCTAAACTGATCTTAATTTCTTTAAGATATTTTTCGTAATCTCTTTTATCGATTCTGTACCGTTTATCTCGAATATAACCGCTTTATCCTTGTAGTAGTCAAAAACCGGTGCAGTTGTATCATGATAAACCATCAATCTTTTTCTTATCACCTCTTCATCGTCGTCTTTTCTTTTGATGTAGCTGCCTTTGCTGTTACAAACCGGACAGTTAAATTCAGATGAGTAATTCGTATTGACGATTATATTGCCGCATTTGCTGCATACCAGCCGGTTCGAAAGGCGGGAAACAATCACTTCATCGTCCGCATCAAGTTTGATAAGATATATCGGCTCAACTTCCAGATCGTTCAGAATTTCTGTCAGAATCATCGCCTGGGCTATCGTTCTCGGGAAACCATCAAGTATATAACCCTTTTTGCACCTTTCCTCTTTAAGAGCGTCTTTAATTATTCCGCCCATTATATCGTCCGGTACAAGACCGCCGCTCTCAACAATAGCTTTTGCTTTTAAACCGGTTTCGGTTTCTTTTTTAATTGCTTCTCTTAATATATCTCCGGTAGAGATGTGCGCTATATTCAGCTCGGATGCCAGAATTTTTGCTTGTGTGCCTTTACCAACACCGGGTGCGCCGAAAATTATTATATGCATGTCGATTGTGATTGATTGGAAAGAATTGTGAATTAAACTCTAAAGAAAATTAAATAGATTTGACTAAATATGCCAGTTAAGATTTATGATCTTCCGATTTTCTCTTCATCCGGAAATAATTTTCCATCAAAGATTTCGCTTCATCGGCGTAGACTCCGGAGAAAACATTTAATTTATGATTATATTTTTCCGATTCGGCAATATTAAACAGGGACCCGCATGCCCCGAATTTCGGCTCAAAGGCTCCGAAATATAGATTCTTTACTCTGGATAGGAGTATTGCTCCGCTGCACATTACACAAGGCTCAACAGTAACGTAAAGGTCGCATTCATTAAGAAACTTTGACTGGAGATGATTCGAAGCCGCGGTAATGGCTACCATCTCCGCATGCGCCGTAGAATCTTTCAGCATTTCGGTCTGATTGTATCCGCGTCCTATTATTTTATTCTGATATACCACAACCGCGCCGATGGGCACTTCATCCGCGTCAATTGCCTTTGCGGCTTCAGTAAGCGCCGCATACATAAAACGGTAAATATGCTCTGGAAAAATCATTTTTTTAATTGCAAACCTTGCCTGCGGCAGGCAGGCATCTATAAAATTGATAATTATTTTATTAATATGTAATAGTTCAGATATTAAATTATGCCGATTTTGAATTCAGGCATTAAAATTCTCAAATCACTATTCTCAATTCCCAATTATTAATTAATAAAGTACGCCCGGAAGGATTCGAACCCTCAACCCTCAGATCCGAAGTCTGATGCTCTATCCAGTTGAGCTACGGGCGCATGTTGAAAAACTTATCGCGGGGTCAAAAATACCAGCTTAACCGGTCATTTCAAAGGTATATAGAAAATCATATGGAAATATATCTCTGCAATCAGATGTTCTCTTTCTGATCTTTCGCCATTCCGGAGATATAATTGTTGAAAAAATTCGATTTGGAAATGAATCCTATATACTTTTCTACGTCAGTCACCGCGAGATTCCAGATCTGCTTTTCTTCAAAGATCTCCAGCACTCCGTTTATATCTGTGCGGATATCTATTTTTTCGAAATGACTGTTCATGATTTCGTAAAGCAAAATCACATCGTGAACGTCGGTATTCATCATCACCTCCCGGACATCATCGAGCGTCACAATTCCAACCAGCTTTCCCGTATCATCAACCACCGGGAATAGATTCCTTTTTGTGTGAGTGATCTTCTCTACCAGTTCCCGTAATGTTGTATTTGGTTTGACAGTTAAAAAGTCTGTTTCAACCAGATCTTTAACCGTCAGCTGCCGGATTAAATATTTCTCTTTCTCCGATCTGAATTGTATCCCTCTTCTTGCCAGAGTCCAGGTATAAATTGAATGGGGGTGAAAGTACTTGGAGATAAAGAATGAGAGAGCGGTAACTATCATCAGAGGGACTATCAATGAATATCCGCCGGTAATCTCGGCAATCAGAAATATTCCCGTAAGTGGAGAATGGAGAACTCCTCCCAAAATTCCTGCCATTCCAACGACTATAAAATTCGAATTGTTTAGCTGAGCAAGTCCAAGATATCCGGCACTATATGAGAGGAGGAATCCGGCAACTGCTCCGGTAAACAATGAAGGAGCAATGATTCCTCCATTACCGCCCGAACTTATTGTAAGTGAAGTCGCAATCACTTTAGTAAGAATGATGATAGCGGCAAAAATTATCAGAGCCAAGTCCTTATTAAGGTAGTGATAAAAAAAGCTGCCTTCCAAAATCTTTCCGTAATTTCCAGAGAGAAGAATCTCCACGCTGCTGTATCCTTCTCCGAATAGAGGAGGCACCAGAAAAATAAGCGCGCAAAGTACCAGTCCTCCGGTGATTCCTTTCAGATATGGTTTCTTGAATTTATCCAGGAAGTCTTCCAGAAAAAAAGTTGTTTTAATAATATAAAGTGAGATAAAACCGGATAAAATTCCGAGAATTATATAGTATGGGATGGCCTCAAGCCGCCAGCCTTCAGTGATGAGATAAAAGATCTGGCCGCTGTAGAGCAGTTTAGATACAACGGCCGCCGATGCTGAAGCTATAAGCAACGGAATAAATGATGATACTGACAATTCTGGCAGAAGTACCTCAAAAGCAAATATTACGCCGGCAATTGGTGAATTGAAAATCGCTGAAATTCCAGCCGCCGATCCGCTTGCTAGCAGAAGGGTGCGGGTCTGATAATTAAATTTAAAGCCTTTGGCAAAATTAGATCCGATGGCAGCGCCGGTTATTACTATAGGAGCTTCCAGGCCGGCGGATCCTCCTAATCCTACAGTAACTCCGCTCGTGATAAGATGTGAAAACATTTTTCTGCGCGGCAGATCCGATTTATTACGGATGATCTGAAAGATAATATTTCCAATTCCTCTAATAAGCCGCCCGCTGAAGAAAATATTTACGATTAAAACAGATAGAATAATTCCAGCGAGAGGAGTGAGAGGGAGAAGAAATTCCAGATTGTTATCCGCAAAAAATATTTTCGGTTCTCTCTGGAAAAAATGGACCAGATGTTTTAGAAAAACCGCTGCTAGGCCCGATAAAACACCTACAACCAGGCTTGCCAGAATTATTAGACTTCTTAATTCAACTTTTGTTTTAAGGAAAGAAACAAAATGTTTGAAATAAAATTTAGTACGAATTATTAGAGACCGAATCAAGTGATTCAAAAATCTTATCCTCTGTTCTATTCTGATGCCGTAAAATATTCTAAGTAAAAGTAATAACAAATTGTGAGCAAATAAATTAAGTTCAATTTATTTTTATAGAAAAATTCAGATTATTCGGTTATGGAAGTGAATGATTGTTCCGCGTTTGTAAAACAGGGAATCCTTTCAACATTAACGAGATTAGTACAACTACTAAACTTTTCTACTCAAAAAGGTCAATTTTGTGCAAAACATTAGTATAAGTACTAATGTATAATCGATAATTATTCAGTATAATTAAAATGTTCCGTAATCTGAGACAATTATAAACTTAATTGAAAATTTGTTTTGAGGTCTAAAATGAAGACGCTAATATCACTCGGCTTAATCATTATTCTTTTCCTGCTATCGGTATGCACTTCCGTAGATGAATCGGTAAGAACACTCGACAGGTTCTCGACGGAGAAAGTATACGCCGTATTACCATTTGAATGCATCGATAAGGAACTGGCGGTTAATCTGTCAAAAGAACTATCCGATATTTTAATCGATTACGGCTTCAGAATCATTCCGAGAGACAGTGTGATTACGATTATTATAAACGCAGGTCTTACGGAAGAAATTATTTTAAAGGATTATACAAAAGCAATAAAAAAATTAAAAGGATTGGATGGAATTATAATCGGCTCAATTACCATGGAGAGGGGATTATCGAGCGGGCGGCTGATCTCCTCATCGGCATCCGGAAGCTACAATGATTATGTAAGCAGCTGCGAGTCGCAAATAATCGATCTCAAATCCGGCGAAACAATCGGCGGCGCCTGGTACAAAACACCGTCTGTTTCAACAACCAGCGGTTCAATCACACCCGCTTTTATTGCCGACAAATTAGCGAGGAAATTATCGCCGCATTGAAATTCTTTTATCGATATCGGATTAAAGTTTGTGCCAGACGCATATTCAATCGAATTATTTATTTACCGCGAAGAGGAGAAAAAAGAAAAAGCCCGTCCCGATAAATCGCGACGAGCTATTCTAAGTACACCTGTAGGGATTCGAACCCCAAACCTTCTGATCCGTAGTCAGATGCTCTATCCAATTGAGCTACAGGTGCATGATTATCAAATTAACATTTATTTCTGATCTCCCGCAAAGCGGGATAAACTCCGTCAGATGCTCTATCCAACTTGCCCACCGGAGGCGGGTTGAGCTACAGGTGCATACTAAACATTAAAAGTAAAACTTCAATTCCGATCGTATTCCGAAGAGGGGATAGAATTAACTATGTAAAATTACAAATTCTTACAGCCTTGAAGCAAAACGCATCCTAAATTTAATGAAATCTTACCCAAATATGAAAAATCCGGGTTAACCAATAACTCAAAATGAGTAAAACTAAAAATATCTTTTATGTTATTTATTTCCAAACCTTTTGTGAAATCCTTTAAAATTGCAGTGTGCTGGATTGTGTCTCCAGAAGTGAAATATCGTATAAAGCTAAACTCGAAATATTCCTGGAAATCTGTTTCTAATCAGAAAGATTTTCCGATTTACAAGCAAGTGGTCTGATCTATTTTTAGGTAAATGTATCTAAGATTGAAGAAAGCAATTGAATCCTCTCTTTCTTTACTCCCGGAGCAATAGAGCATGCCGTACTTAAAATGAATCCCGGAGTGCCTCTTGTAATTTCAACTTTATTCTTAATATCAGCGATTATCTCCTCTTCAGATCCATTTAGGAGAAGATTAACCGAGTCAATATTCCCTTTAATAAATCCTCTTTGCCCGATTCTTGCGATAGCTTCACCGAGTTCCACATTGCCAATGGGGGGAGGATCCAGGCATTCAA
>JBAYWA010000119.1:0-5844 GCA_041674325.1 Melioribacteraceae bacterium
AAGCGGTATAGTATCTTTAATGGAGTAGGTGAATCCTTCGAACGCAAATTCCCTGATAAATTCCTTGAATTGCAGAGTGCTTCCGTTGGAATTTATGAAGACCGTATTAAGAGAATCTCTGCCGAATAGATTCTCAATCAGAAGCGCTTTTTGATTGCTGAAGCTGAATAGCGAGTCCTTGGATGATACAAGTTTATCTTTTTCGGCGGCATATAAATTTTTAATCTTGGCACTGAAACTATTATAGAGCTTTGAATTAGCGGCACTTTTTTTATTTTTTAAAAATTTCCCGTAAAAATCGTCATAAGATGAATTTGAATTCCTCTGCCGGACAATTTGCCTGACCTGTTTTTCAGCGGACTCGAGTTCCTTCTGATTAGCCTGAGTATGATTTGTTATACTGTCCACAGCAAAAATGTACCAGTTATCCCCCATCCGGAGAGGCTCTGTAAATTGATTTTTTTTTAATGAGAAGAGTTTCTTCTCCGCTTCGGCTTCAAGATCTCCGAATTTAATCTCCACTTTGCGGAAATTATCCTTATAAATATTATCCTTTGAGATAATGGATTCCGGGGACAAATTCTGTTTCAGAAGAGAATAGATTTTATAAACAGAATCTTCACTATTGAAGTAAAAATAACCCGCGCTGATTTTTTTAAAATATCTGTCTATTCCGGCCGCAAATTCCGCGGAATCGATCCGCGATTTATCCAGGATTTCAATTCTGTACAATGCGTCTCTTACAAGAAGTTTTTCCATATATTTTACAGGGACCGACACAAATATTGTTGTATCCAGACCCAATTCTTCACCCCTCTGAGCGAGCAGTTTTTCTCCGATCATAGAATAAAGAATTTCCAATTTGTATACAGAATCCGGATCGGAGGCGGTTCTCCCGATCTGAGGTACAAATTCAAGTCTCTGTCTGAATTCAGATTCATAGACGGGTCTGTTTCCCGCCCGCGCCACCTCGCGGTCAACTGTAAAATTCTGAGCGTTAATCTGAGAAAGAGCTGAAATCAGGGATAAAAATATTACGGAGAAACATTTCATTTGTATTTTTCGTTTGATTGAGAAATATCACAATAAAATATAAATATTTTTACTTTCTCATAGTGATTTTTGCAATTTTAACAGAAAGATAATCCACCGGAATAGCGTAATAATATTGATGCACTTTTAATATTTAATCTATTTTTTTTGTAAGTTTGATCAACATTAGTCCACCTTATACCGGTATCCTAAGGGGAACCGGTAATTGGAAAAAACGTATCTCAGGAGGCACCATGAGAATTGTTTTACGAATCCTTTTTGTCTTTTTGTTAATAACCGCAAGCCTTTCTGCAAAAAACGATCTAACACTCTCCACAACCGGTAAAATCGCCGGACGAATAACAGACACGAACACAGGAGAACCGATTCCATTTGTTACAGTTATGGTTGTCGGGTCCTCATTAGGATCGGCGTCGGATATTGACGGATATTATTCGATTATTAATGTACAGCCGGGCACCTATTCGGTTAAAGCTTCCGCGATAGGATATTCCCCTGTAACGATTCAGAACGTGAAAGTGTCGATCGATCAGACTACGAAAGTAGATATTAAGATGACCGACGCAAGTATTCAGGGACAGGAAGTTGTTGTAACCGCTTCGCGTCCGCTGATACAGAAAGATGTTACGTCTACAACATCGGTTGTGGGAGATCAGATGATTTCCGAATTACCGATCACTGAAATTTCAGACGTGCTGCAGCTTCAGGCAGGCATAGTTGTTTCTCCCGGAGGAGATATTCACGTCCGCGGAGGCAGATCCGGACAAGTGACATATCAGATAGACGGTGTTCCGATAACCGATTCTTACGACGGCAGCAACATAATGGATGTTAATTCAAGCGCTGTGAAGGAACTGCAGGTTATCAGCGGCGCTTTTAATGCCGAATACGGACAGGCATTGTCCGGCGTAATTAACCTTGTAACCAAAGACGGCGGCAATAAAATTAGAGGCAGTCTTCAGATGTACAGCGGAAGCTATGTCTCTACGAGGGAAAATATCTTCTGGAATATTAAAAAAATCAATCCGGTTGCCATTCATAATTTTGAGGGAAGTCTTAGCGGACCGATCTTTCCGGACAAACTGTTTTTCTTCACAAATATCCGTTATTATAATAATGCCGGATACCTTTTTGGGAAAAGGGAATTTCTGGTCACTGATAACGCGGCTGAAGTTCCAAATTCCGGCGGATCTGAATTCACAATTAAGCAGAGCGGGGACGGCGCATACGTTTCCTTAAATCCCAGCGCCCGCTACTATGGCCAGGGCAAATTATCTTACAATTTACTCCCGGAGCTGAGAGTCGGTTACAACTATATGATAGATAGACAGAATTATAAGATTTACGATAATTACGGGATAAGATTAACTCCGGATAATAATCTGGACAGATTTGAAAAATCATATTCTAACATCTTCTCCATTAATCACGTCATATCGCCAAAAAGTTTTTATACTCTGAACCTCAGCTATTATTTCAAGGATTACCGGCATTGGCTCTTCGAAGACATTTATACAAGCAACCCGGTTCAGCCCACTCTTTATATAGATAATACAATCTCTCAGACTCCTCCTTACAGCTACAATGTAGGCGGAACGAATTACAACAGATTCACAAGAAATTCAGGAACTTACAGCGCCAAGCTTGACTGGAGCACACAGTTTACACAGGAGATAAATATCCAGTTCGGCGGCGAATTTAAGAGACACCAGATATATTTTCAGAATATTAATTTAGTACCAATGGTGGATGCGAACGGACTTAGAGTTACACCGTTCAATGTAGTCATACCTCCCAAGTCGACAACGAATTACGATGAATATTTGAAAAATCCGACGGAAGCTTCCGGATATGTTCAGGCGAAATTTGAAGCATTCAGTTTAATTTTTAATATCGGCGTCCGCTATGATTTATTCAGCCCGGACGGAGTGGTATTGGCGGATCCGTCCGATCCTAATATTCTAAATCCCTTAAAACCATCCAATAAGTTCAACGATTCGAACGGCAATGGAGTTCTTGATCAGGGCGAATCGGTTAAATCGGTTCAGGACAGGGAAAAATACTGGTATACGGACGCAAAAACTAAATCGCAGTTCAGTCCCCGCATAGGGCTGGCATTCCCTATTACGGAAAAAGGAGTATTGCATTTTTCATACGGCCATTTTTTCCAATTGCCCAGATATGAATATCTGTACACAAATCCTGAATTTGAACTCGGTGTTGGATCGGGCAATCAGGGATTATTCGGCAATGCGGATCTCAATCCCCAAAAAACAGTTAAAGGCGAGATAGGAATTCAGCAGCAGATTGGAGATGATATAGCAGTTGATGTGACAATGTTCTTTGAAGATTTCAGGAATCTTACCGGCACTCAATCCGAGGAGATAGTTGTATTTGGAGGCGCGGCAACATACAGCCGCTTCGCAAATTCTGATTTCGGATTTTCGAAAGGAGTTATAGCCAAGTTCTCCAAGAGATTTTCAGAAGGTTTGGCGGCAAACATCGATTATACATACTCGGTAACCAAAGGTAATTCATCAAACCCTGCCGACGCGAGAAATTCACTTCTCGGCGGCGCCCTTCCCGAAACTTATATCACACCGCTGAATTGGGATCAGACTCATACGCTCAATATTTCATTGGCATATTCAAAACCGGGTGATTTCGGCTTTTCTATTATCGGAAATCTGTTTTCCGGCCAGCCGTACACTCCGGCAGTTAATAAAAATACACGCGTTACTCAAAACGCGTTTCCAAGGAACAGCGACAGCAAGCCAACCATATTCAATGTTGATTTAAGACTGTATAAGGATTTAATGATCGGTGAAACGACACTTTCATTTTTCCTGAAGGTATTTAATCTTCTCGATTTCGATAATGCCGTAAATATCTATTCAGATACAGGCGATCCGTATTTCACATTTCCGAAATATGATGCGGAGAGAATCAATCCCAGATTATACTACAACAGTCTAAATGATCTTTACACTAATCCAACATTCTTCTCGGAACCCAGAAGAGTTGAAGTTGGTGTGTCATATAACTTTTAATGCGGAGCATAGATATGAGAAGAATTGTTAAACTACTTTTGGTTATTATATTTTTTGGTAATGCCTATCTCTTTGCTCAGCGCAGCGATCCCACAATCCTTACAAGAGGTTACCATACCGGAAACAGAGTGGGTATTACATATTATAATGACGGTCAGATCGGCGGAACCAATACCGGCATTGATATCAGGGGTGAATGGCCTCTGGGATCAGGCGAGAATTATATCGGCGATATGATTCCGCTGATTGGAGTTGAATTTAAAACTACAATCGGACAGACATTACAATCCGTTATTATATCAAGGGGGCCGAGAAGAGGCCAGTTCGACGAGAAGAGTCCCATCGATGGACACTTCTGGGGTTGGAACCCGGTACCGGGATTCAGAAATCCCAATTATGCGTCTATCGGAATGAGCCATCTCCCCCAATCCTGGCCTATTGAAGGATGGAACGATCCGATCGCACGTACATGGAAAGATAAAGAGGGCAAAACCCAGTGGTTCGGATATTTCGGAAGAGGCATTCAGAATGCGGATCAGGAATCTTTCTTTGAAGCCGATGACCAATGGGATGATGAATTTAACGCAAATTTCCTGCCGGATAAAAATGATCCGACACGCAAAGGAATGGGTCTAAGATTAAGACAGAGAGGATTTCAATGGTCAAGTTTCCTTGCCGAGGACGCAATTTTCTGGCTTTATGATATTACAAATGACGGAACAACAATTTATCAGAAAGCGAATTTCGCTACGGTTGTTGGCACACTCGCCGGCGGCGACGGAGACAGCCAGGACGACCTTGGTTATTTTGATATTAATGACTGGGTAACTTATTCGTGGGACAGCGATGGAAGCGGCAACCATGGCCAGAAAGTCGGTTATGTGGGTTATGCATTTCTTGAGTCTCCGGGTAATCCTTATGATGGAATAGATAATGATAACGACTCGCAGAACGCGGGATCTCCGACTTTTCTCTCTACAGATTTCAGCGTTAAAGTATATAGAGCCGGAGATAAGGTTGTTCTGATTAATCCTCAAACATATGAGAGATCAATTTACATTGTTAAAGCCACTACTGATACTGTGACTTCTTTAGGGACAAAGTTCGTGATTGTTCCGGGTCTGACACAGTTCAGAGAGGGATGGATTGCCAGCACGGCCAACGGTGTAGCCATACCGGACGTTACCGCGAACGACGGCATCGATAACGATCTCGACGGTTTAATTGATGAAAACGAAGCGGTTCATTACACTACAAGAATAAACAGAGGCCTGTCCGGATTACGCTATAAAAATTTCATCTCCGGAGCCGGACTTAATGACCTGCTGATTGACGAGAAGAGGGATAACGATATTGATGAAAATGCCAACTGGGATCCCAGATATGATGACGTTGGTCAGGACGGCTTGGGCACAAATGATGATAGTTATCCGGGACCGGATATCGGGGAAGCCGATGGCAGGCCTACTCAGGGCGAACCGAATTTCGGAAAGACCGATACCGGCGAGTCGGATCAGATCGGATTGACAGGATTCAATTTCTTCGAATTAGCTTCCGCGCCAGATTTGGGAATCGATTCTCTTCTCTGGAGAAGAATGACTCCCGGAAGATTTGATATAGTTCCTCCTACACCGCAGGATGGCGACTTCATCTACAGTTCCGGATATTTCCCTCTGCCCGCAAAAACTACGGAAAGATTCTCGGTTTCAATTTTAATGGGTGAAAATTATAATGATGTTCT
>JBAYWA010000120.1:0-5826 GCA_041674325.1 Melioribacteraceae bacterium
AGAGGAACGGCTCTAACCGAGTCAACCTTTACTGTTTCCTGAAAAAATTTATTTGGAGTGGCAACTACTTTAAATTCAGCCGGATGAACTCCCAGAGAGCCCTCCAAATATCCAGCAAGTATAACAAGCAGTCCCTGACCCGCGATCATCGCAACTCGGTAGAATGTGCTTCGGATTCCTACGAAGAACGATTGCTGGCTCTCATTCAACCCCAGCATGTAGAATCCGTCCGCGGATATGTCGTGAGTCGCGGAGCTGAACGCAATCAGCCAGAAGAACGCCAGAGTAAATTGAAAAAAATCCGGCAGAGGAATTGTGAATGCAACTCCGGCCATGCCGGCGCCAATAAGGAGCTGCATTGCCGTTATCCAGAATCTTTTTGTTCTTAATATATCTATGAAAGGGCTCCACAGTGGCTTAATAACCCATGGCAGATAAAGCCAGCTTGTATAAAGAGCAATTTCGGCATTGGATATGCCCAGGCGTTTATACATAATAACGGAAACGGAGATCACAATTACATACGGCAATCCCTCGGCAAAATAAAGAGTGGGTATCCAGGACCAGGGATTACGTTTTTCTTTCAGTTCGGTTTTTGTTGAATTCATATCGCCAGTTTTAATTTCGGATGGTTTTAATTTTATTCAGATTATTAGCGGCCAAGAAAACTGCGCCCGCCTCCGGCGGATAATCCGGTTCAGATATTTTAATATCACCGAAGTCCATTTTTATTTTTGAGACCAGCCGGTTCGAATAATAATTTTTTGAGGATAGAAGCCCTCCCCCTAAGCAGAGTCTCATCTTTTTTTCATTAACACTTTTTACGGCCGCTTTAATATGAAGGATCAGTTCAGCAATCTCTTCATCCAGAATTTTTTTGCAAACAGCATCGCCCTCTTCCGCGGCCGAAATTACAACTGGAGCAGCCGAAGCGACATCAAAATGTCCGCTGTAAATTTTCGTTATCAGTTCATCCGGAGTCCGGATTCCGAACTCTCTTTCAACTAATTCTGCCATAATAGTTTTATCACCTCTCCCGTCAAAGTTTTTTGCAACAGCCTTCAATCCCTTGCTTCCGATTGAGTAGCCGCTCCCTTCATCCCCGAGTATTTTTCCATATCCCCCGGCTCTGAAAAATTTCCCGCCTCTGTTTTTGGAGATGATTACCGATCCCGTACCGGCAATAAGGACGGAGCCGCTTTTACCGCTGAAAGCCCCTTCAACAAAAATCTTTATATCGGATGTGACTTCAATTTTTTTAATCCGTGATTCATTCCGGGCCGTCAGCTTAAGAAGAGAGCGCTTTATTTCGTCGGCTTTTTCTCTCCTTCCGGCGCCGGCAAGACCTATTACGGCCGAGTCGACTTTAGCCACTCCCGAAACTTTGAATAATTTTTTAATCAGTCCGGCAAGGAGTAGAGATGATTTTTGAGTTCCCACCGAAAGCGGATTGGACGGGCCTCCCTCTGAGCTGGCCAGAATATTAAAAGCGCCGTCAGTAAGAATACCCCTGGTTTTGGAACCTCCGCCGTCAATTCCTATAAAATGATTCATCAGTCGATTCACGAAATTGAAAACTAAAATATGCAAATTGGGTTCAATTCAAAAGCGTTTTTACATAGAAGAAGGGATGATCCCATTAATTTTCTATTTGAACAAATCGGGAAGAAAGTTAAATTAAAGAAGCGATCCTCATATTTTATTTAAATCTTCCGATAATTATCTATTGATAATTATTTACAAGGGAGTAAGAAATGATCGTCACAAAGAAACTGGCTCTTTTTTTATTACTGGCTTTCACGCTTTTATCACTGCCGGGATGTAAAACAGAGAATCCTACAGACCCCGCCCCGGGATCGCTGGCAGGAACGTGGACGCTTACAAAAATCACAATTCCAAACGGATCGGCAAGCATCATACTTACCCCTGCTCAGGCACAGATTGAATCTACAATCATAGCCGGAACAGACGGAACCTACACCGCAACCATTATAGACAAAGGGGTAACTACAACCGAGAGCGGCACCTATACCACAAGCGGAAATAAAATCACATTCAAGATGCAGGATGGAACAACGCGCACCGTCGATTATTCATTAACCGGAAACAAGCTCGTAATCAATCAGACAATATCGACCCCATTGGCACCGGAAACGCCGGCACAATTGGAGTTTACACGACAGTAACTTTAGCATCAATTTGATCTGCTCACTATCATAGGAGGATTTATGCCTACCAAAATGCTACGGGAGTTTCTTGATCAAAACAAAGTTAGGTATGTAACTATCCGGCATTCTGTGGCTTATACCGCACAGGAGATAGCCGCGTCAGCACACATCAAAGGAAAGGAGATGGCTAAAACAGTCCTGATCAAATCTGACGGGAAATTGGCAATGTGTGTATTGCCGGCATCAAACAAAATCGATTTTGATCTACTTAAAGAAGTTTTGGGAGGAAAAATCATCCGCCTTGCAAACGAGGTTGAATTCAAAGATAAATTCCCGGATTGCGATGTGGGCGCCATGCCGCCATTCGGAAATCTGTACGATATGGAAGTTTACGCCGAAGAGAGCCTCGCAAAAGATGAAGAGATTGCGTTCAATGCATGCAGTCATGTTGAGTTGATCCAGATGGCTTTCAAGGATTTCGGACGACTTGTAAAACCGCGCCTAATTAAATTTTCTTATCATTCAAAATTGTGAGAGTGAAATATCTTTAAACCGTTCTTCTACGATTTTCATATTTTGAAAAATAGTCTGGTGAAGCAATAAGAGAAGAGAAATTTTGAAAAATATTTTTTCCTGTCTGCTTCAGTTTTTACCGGAACCGCGGACACCGGCAAATTAATTATGCGGGGAATACACAAAAATGGCGAACCGATTGGCCCGATCTTGTTTACAATTGTCCGGGTCGGTCGGTCTGCATTTTATTAAATGGTTAGAAGAATCAATCGGACAAATCTGTTTTTATATCCGCCAAATCAGTAATCCCCTCTTAGAAAACTCATTCAGAAGCAACTTCAGATCAGGCGATGTAGATTCCGCGGAGATACATTCAAAAGGGCCTCTATTACAAAATTCGCTTCTATGGCGAAGGGGATAAATTAATTAAAACAGCTTATATTTCAGTTACTAATTGATCAATCCATATACCGGACTTTTTTATGAAGGGAATAATTCTTGCAGGCGGGTCGGGTACGCGAATGTACCCGATGACAAAAGTGTACAGCAAACAGCTTGTTATGATATATGATAAACCTCTCATCTATTATCCTCTTTCGATATTAATGCTGGCGGGGATTCGGGAGATCCTCATAATCTCAAACGAAGAAACAATCCCTTTATATAAAAAATTATTCGGAGGCGGTTCGCACCTGGGCCTGAAGATAGATTATTGCGTACAGCCGGCCCCGATTGGCATTGCCCAGTCATTTATTCTGGGGGAAAGTTTCATCGGCAAAGATCCGGTTTCTCTGATTCTGGGAGATAATATTTTTTACGGTAAACTGGATTTTTATTACCGCGCAGTGGAAAAAAATAAAAATGGAGCGACCATTTTCGCTTATCGCGTTAACGATCCGGAACGATATGGTATAGTTGAATTCGGAAATGATGGAAAGGCAGTAAGTATTGAGGAAAAGCCTGAACATCCAAAATCAAATTTCGCCATACCCGGACTCTATGTTTACGATAATAAAGTAGTTGAAATTTCAAAAAAATTAAAACCGTCTGCCCGGGGAGAACTGGAAATTACAGACGTGAACAGAACTTATCTCGAACTCGGTGAATTGATGGTTGAGAAGATCGGCCGCGGCGTAGCGTGGCTGGATACCGGAACTCCCGAGGCTCTTCTTAAAGCTTCCAACTTTTTCGGAGTAATTGAAGACCGGCAGGGCTTAAAGGTAGCCTGCATAGAAGAGATAGCTTTTCTTAAGGGATTCATTAATATCGAACAATTTGATTCGTTATTGAAGACTATTCCGAACTCCTTCTACAAAGATTATCTGGAGAGAATCCGCGAAGAGTAATTGAATTATTTTTAAAGAAATTTTGTATTCTTATATAAAAGAAGAGGAAAATCTATCTTCATCTATAAATCATTTTTAATCGTTTTGGGCTGGCTGTTAGTCGTGCTGGGAATCATCGGAATTTTTCTTCCTTTAATGCCCTCTACAATATTTTTTATACTTGCCGCCTGGTGTTTTGCAAGGAGTTCGGAAAAGTTTTATAATAAACTGATCAATCATCCCAGAATCGGAAAATTCATAAGGGATTACAGGGATGAAAGGGGTATGCCCTTCAGATCCAAAGTAATTGCAATTACCATGCTCATGGTTACCATCGGCAGTTCCGCTCTTTTTTTTACGGAACAACTCCTGGTAAAACTGCTTCTATTTATTATTGCGATTTCAGTTACGATTTATATTTTATCTCTGAAAACAGTGAGCGAAAAAGTCCCGGGGAAATCGGAATAGAATCGGATTCCGGATCTGCGCTCTAATATAATATAGGATACATTTGACAAAGTTTATTATCTTTGTCTGGAATATTAACCGGCCGCCAATTAAGGAGTAGATTAAGAATGAGTCTTTTTTCATCGAAGGCGAAAAATGAAATTGAAAAACTCGTGGAAGAAAACGATGAATTAAAAAACACTCTGCATCAGGTCCTTCAAAAGCATCAGAATCTCGTTGAGCTTGACGGAAAACTCAACGAAGCCCGCAAAGAATTCAGCGAAATATCCAAAGAAATAGAAAAAAGAAAGATTGACCTGCAGTCCTTCCTGAGCAGCTCGGATGAAAAGGAAAAAAAGATACAAGAACTGAACAATGCGATTGATCTTCTCCTCGAGAAGAAATCTTCGCTCGAAAATTCGATCTCGGGATTCGAAGCATTTACACAGGAAACCGCCGAAAAGGAAATTTCCGAGAAGCAGACCCAGATTGAAATACTCCGGTTAGAATACGACAACTTACTCTCCACTGTCGATAATCTGCGGAATGAGTCGAACTCCCTCAAAGAAAAGATAGAAAGCCTCCGCGAAGAAGAAACAAAATTAAAAGAATCGTTAGGCCAGTTCGGCGATAATACCGAGAACATTGATTTTAACGAAAGACTGAATTTTCTTAAGAGCGAGGAAAATAAGAGAGTTGCAACCATAAACATGCTGGATGAGAAGATCTCCCTCAGCGAGGAGATAAAATCCAATCTGGAATCCTCCCTCTCCGCAATAGTTGGACAATTATCCGAGAAGGAAAAATTTTACGGGGAATTTGCGAACAGACGCGATGCTCTCACGGAAGAGCTTCGGGCTAGACAGAAAGAATTCGACGAATTTGAAACCAGATACAATTTTACAAAAGAGACTATAGGCAAGCTCGAATCGGAAGTGAATGGACTTACAGGGAAGCGGAACGATCTCTCCGATGAGATCAGGAAATATGAAAATCTCAAATCCGAATTGCAGGATAAGCTTCTTCAGCTCAGGAGCGAAGAAGAATTATTAAGCGAGTCTCTGAAACTTAAACAGACCTCAATAGACGTGATTGAAAAGCGGAAATTTGAAATTGAGGAAACCCATCTTAATGTGGAAAATAATTTTTCTCAGGTGCTGCTCAAATTCACAGACGAATTAAACATTTCAAAGAGCAAGCTGAGCTCACTACGCCAGGAGATACTGGATAAGGAAAAGGAGCTTTCAAGCAAAGAGAAGATACTTCTCGAAAAGACTACTCAGGTGGCGGAATACGGGGGGATGACAAAAGTACTTCAGAAGGAGCGTTCCGCCGCAGAACAGCTGCTTTCGAATCTCAAACAGGAATACAAT
>JBAYWA010000121.1:0-5804 GCA_041674325.1 Melioribacteraceae bacterium
TACTTGATCCCGGGCAGTCCAAATATAAAATGGGTCAATTGATCACCAAGGCAAAATACAGAGAAGTAAACGCGGATCTTAACCGGAAGGGTAAAAAGCCGATTAAATCCCGCGATGCCGAACCGGCTACTTTCGACAATATTTTGCTTGGAATTACACATGCTGCGCTTTCTACCGAAAGCTTTATATCCGCTGCATCATTCCAGGAAACGACAAAAGTATTGACAAATGCCGCTACGGAGGCTCGTGTGGATACATTAGTCGGATTAAAGGAAAATGTGGTAATGGGACATCTAATCCCGGCAGGCACAGGACTTAAAAAATATAGAAATATCATATTAACGGCCGATGAAGTGGTGGCCCCTGTAATAGAAGAAGCGGCGGAGACAGAAAAACAGTCAGTTTAACCATAAAAATAAAAAATAAAAACAGACTTTCTTGACAATTGAATTGAATATCAATAAATTTCAAGTCTGAATTTTAATACAAAATATAACTTGTGGAGGAATTTACGTGCCAACGATAAACCAGTTGGTTAGAAAAGGTAGAGTGGTTGTTTCATCGAAAAACAAAGCTCCGGCATTAGATGCCTGCCCTCAAAAAAGAGGTGTTTGCACTAGAGTTTATACAACAACTCCCAAGAAACCAAATTCAGCGCTTAGAAAAGTAGCGAGAGTTCGTTTAACAAATGGAATTGAAGTAACGGCTTATATCCCCGGTGAAGGACATAATTTACAGGAACACTCTATCGTCCTTATTAGAGGAGGCAGAGTAAAGGATTTACCAGGTGTACGTTACCATATTATAAGAGGTACACTTGATACCAGCGGTGTTGAGGATAGAAAGAAAAGTCGTTCCAAATACGGTACAAAAAAACCAAAAGCAAAATAACCTACTATGAGAAAGAAAAAAGCAGAAAAAAGATATTTAAAGCCGGACCCTAAGTTTAATGATATTCTTGTGTCGAAGTTCATTAACTATTTGATGTGGGCCGGTAAAAAATCTACAGCTAGAAGCATTGTTTACGATAGCTTCGATCTTATTGAGCAGAAGACTAAAAAGCCTGCGATAGAGGTTTTTAAGAAAGCTGTTCAGAATGTTCAACCATTGGTCGAAGTAAGAAGCAGAAGAGTAGGCGGCGCGACTTATCAAGTACCAATGGAAGTAAGACCGGAGAGAAGAACCGCTTTAGCTTTTCGATGGATTAAAACGTATGCCCGTGACAGAAAAGATAAATCAATGGCTTTAAAAGTAGCTGCCGAGCTCATGGCCGCAGCTAATGGAGAGGGCTCTGCTGTAAAGAAAAAAGATGATACTCATCGCATGGCTGAAGCTAATAAAGCATTTGCTCATTTTAAGTGGTAGTGTAGAAAAGGAAATTTAATTTAGATGTCCAAGCGTGTAGAAATAAATAAAGTAAGAAATATTGGTATTATGGCTCACATTGATGCGGGTAAGACCACAACTACAGAGCGCATTCTATATTATACAGGAAAATTGCATAGAATGGGTGAAGTTCACGACGGTGCCGCTACAATGGATTGGATGGAGCAGGAAAAAGAACGCGGTATTACTATAACAAGCGCTGCAACAACTACTTTCTGGAGAGATCATCAGATCAATATTATAGATACACCGGGACACGTGGATTTTACAGTTGAAGTTGAAAGATCGCTTCGCGTTTTAGACGGCGCAATTGCATTGTTCTGCGCGGTAGGCGGAGTTGAACCACAGTCGGAAACTGTCTGGAGACAGGCCGATAAATATAATGTTCCGAGAATTGCGTTCGTGAATAAAATGGATAGAATTGGAGCGGATTTCTTCAACGCGGTTCAGATGATGAAAGAAAAACTTGGAGCACCAGCTGTTCCGATTAATCTTCCCGTCGGAGAAGGCGACTTATTCAGAGGAATTATCGATCTGATGAGCATGCGCGCCATAATGTTTATTGAAGAATCTCTCGGTGCCGATTTTGAAGAGGTCGATATACCGGCCGATCTTCTTCCGCTGGCTCAAAAATACAGAACCTGGATGCTTGAAGCGGTTTCTGATGTAGACGATACATTGCTCGAAAAGTATCTTGAAGGAAAAGAGATTACCGAAGCTGAAGTAAAAAAAGTTTTAAGAGAGGCAACCATACAGGGAAAAATAATTCCTGTTTTATGCGGTTCCTCATTTAAGAATAAGGGAGTTCAGCAGCTGCTGGATTCAGTAGTGGATTTTTTACCTTCACCGCTTGATTCGGGCAGTCTGACGGCGCACCATATCTTTAAGAATGATCATGTTGAAAGAAAAATAGATCCCAATGAAAAATTTGCGGCTCTCGCATTCAAAATTATGACAGATCCTTATGTGGGTAAACTGACCTTTATCAGAGTTTATACAGGCTCTTTAAAGGCGGGTTCATATGTTCTTAATTCCGTCTCAGATAAAAAAGAGAGAGTGGGAAGAGTTCTTCAGATGCACGCCAACACGCGTGAAGATCTTGAATCTATAAGATGCGGAGATATTGCTGCAATTGTTGGTTTGAAACACACCAGAACCGGCGATACACTTTGTTCTGAAGAAGACGCAATAGTGCTGGAGAAAATGGTATTTCCTGAACCTGTTATACAGATTGCCATCGAGCCTAAAACAAAAGCCGATCAGGATAAATTATCGGATGCGCTCGGAAAATTATCTGATGAAGATCCTACATTCAAGGTCAAAGTTGACGATGAGACCGGTCAGACGCTTATAAGCGGTATGGGAGAGCTTCATCTGGAGATTCTTGTTGACAGAATGAAGCGTGAATTTAAAGTTGAAGCAAATGTAGGCAAACCTCAGGTAGCTTACAGAGAAACAATTACAAAGACAGTACAAGCAGAAGGCAAGTTTGTGAAACAGTCCGGCGGACGCGGTAAATACGGTCATGTCTGGATAGAGTTTTCACCGAACGAACCCGGCAAGGGTTTTGAATTTGAAAACGCTATTGTCGGCGGCGTTGTACCAAAAGAGTATATAAATCCTGTAATGCATGGTCTGCAGGATTCATTAAGAAACGGTGTTTTAGCCGGTTTTCCGGTTGTTGATATAAAAGCGAAATTGTATGATGGTTCGTATCACGATGTGGATTCTGATGAAATTTCATTTAAGGTTGCCGCCTCCATGGCTTTCAAGCAGGGCTCGCTAAAAGCAAGTCCGGTTCTTCTTGAGCCAATGATGAGTGTGGAAGTGATTTCTCCGGAGGAATATTTGGGCGATGTTATGGGCGACTTAAATTCCAGAAGAGGAAAGATCGAAGGATTTACTTCAAGAAAAGATGCTCAGGTGATTAAGGCAATGGTGCCTCTTGCTCAGATGTTCGGTTATGCGACAACACTGCGTTCGATGACCCAGGGTCGCGCGATATACTCTATGCAGTTTTCACACTATTCGGAAGTGCCAAAATCCGTTGCTGAGGAGATACAGGAAAAATCTCAGGCTAAAAAACACGCAGATTCTAACTAGACAATTATAATATAAATCATTAAAGAAATAAAAATCATTAAGGAGAGTATTTAAGATGGCAAAAGAAAAATTTGACCGTAGTAAACCTCACGTCAATATTGGTACTATCGGACACGTAGACCATGGTAAAACTACTCTTACTGCTGCTATCACCATGGCTCTTGCTAAAAAAGGTTTATCACAAATCAGATCATTCGACAGTATTGATAATGCCCCTGAAGAAAGAGAGAGAGGTATTACAATCGCTACAGCTCACGTAGAGTATTCCACAGCCAACAGACACTATGCTCACGTTGACTGTCCTGGTCACGCCGATTATGTTAAAAACATGATCACTGGTGCTGCTCAGATGGACGGCGCTATATTAGTTGTAGCTGCAACAGACGGTCCTATGCCTCAGACACGCGAGCACATTCTGCTTGCCCGTCAGGTAGGTGTACCGAAAATAGTAGTGTTCATGAACAAAGTTGATGCTGTTGATGATCAGGAATTGATTGACTTGGTTGAGATGGAATTAAGAGAACTTCTTACAAAGTATGAATTCCCGGGCGATGAGATCCCGATCGTAAAAGGTTCTGCTCTTCATGCTCTTGAAGCAGGTTCTTCAAACGCAGATCCGACCGATCCGAGATACAATTGCATTTGGGAGCTCATGGATGCGGTTGACACTTATATTCCTGTTCCTGAAAGAAGCGTTGACAAACCATTCCTTATGCCGGTTGAGGATGTTTTCTCGATCACAGGACGCGGTACGGTTGCTACGGGAAGAGTTGAAAGAGGTCAGGTAAAGATTCAGGAAGAAGTTGAATTGATAGGATTAGGCGCGCACAAAAAGACAGTTGTTACTGGTATCGAAATGTTCCGTAAAGAACTTGATTCTGCTATGGCCGGTGATAATGCAGGTATCTTATTAAGAGGCGTCGACAAGACAGAGATTGAAAGAGGAATGGTTCTGGCTAAAACCGGTTCAATTACACCTCACAAAAAATACGAAGGCAAGGTTTACATCCTTTCGAAAGATGAAGGCGGAAGACATACACCGTTCTTTAACGGATACAGACCTCAGTTCTATTTCAGAACAACAGACGTAACAGGTATTGCCACACTTCCGGAAGGAACCGAAATGGTTATGCCTGGCGATAGCGTTACACTTAAAATCGATCTGATTTCTGAAATCGCTATGGAAGAGGGTCTTAAATTCGCTATCCGCGAAGGCGGAAGAACAGTTGGTGCTGGTTTCGTAACAAAGATCATCGAGTAAAATAAATTATTTGAGCCCCGCTTAACAGGCGGGGCGCTATGTTGAACAAGGAGATTATAAAAAGTGCCCGGTCAGAAAATTAGAATCAAGCTTAAGTCGTACGATCATATACTGATTGACAAATCAACCGAGAAGATTATTAAAACGGTTAAAAGCACAGGTGCTGTTGTATCCGGACCGATTCCGCTTCCGACACGCAGAACTGTTTTCACGGTTTTAAGATCTCCACACGTAGATAAAAAGTCTAGAGAACAATTTGAGATCAGGGCCCATAAAAGAATTATAGATATACATAATTCAAATAATAAAACAGTTGACGCACTCAGCAAATTAGATATTCCCGCTGGCGTTGACATTGAGATTAAGTTATAGGAAATATTGAAATGCCTGGCTTGTTAGCAAAAAAATTAGGAATGACAAATATATTTTCGGAAGACGGCAAAATTGTCCCCGTGACAGTATTGGAAGTCGGTCCGTGTAATGTATATGCGATCAAATCGAAAGAAAGAGATGGCTACGAAGCTGTTCAGCTTGGATTTGGCGAAAAGAAAGAGAAGAGAACAAGTAAACCTCAGCTTGATTATTACAAAAAACACGGATTGAAAATTCCGCATACCGTTAAAGAGTTCAGAAATTTTGATTCGTCACTCTACAAGATTGGTGATGAATTAAAGGCTGATATCTTTGCAGTCGGCGATAAAGTAAAAGTTTCCGGAAAGAGCAAGGGTAAAGGTTTTCAGGGTGTTATGAGAAGACACAACTTTGGCGGTGTTGGAGGAACAACACACGGTCAGAGCGATAGATTAAGAGCGCCCGGTTCCATAGGCGCAAGCTCTTATCCTTCCAGAGTATTCAAAGGTCAGAGAATGGCCGGAAGAATGGGCTTCGACAACACAACGGCTCCAAATCTTAAAGTTGTAAAAATTATTGCTGAAAAGAATATTATTATGGTTAAAGGGGCTGTTCCAGGCTCTATTAATTCAATTGTCGCTATCAACAAAAAATAAGTTTGATAAAAATGAAATTAGAAGTTTATAAACAAGACGGCACAAAA
>JBAYWA010000122.1:0-5754 GCA_041674325.1 Melioribacteraceae bacterium
AAGGGTAACAGTGATGGTTAACTCCCATTCCGACAAGATTCAGGTCAGCTGCGACGGCCAGCGTGTTGAGTTCTTTGGCTCTCCCTCGGTAATTACCATTGAAAAGAGCAAACAGCCTGTACGGCTCGTCCATTCAAACCGGACTAACTATTTCGAGATACTCCGGAACAAATTGTTCTGGGGCCTGGATGTGCGCAAATCTAACAGTAACAATTGAGACCGCAATGAAAAAAATATTTATAGTTATTCTGTTATTTGTAGCAGCAATATCTGCTCAGGAGAAAAACAAATTAGTTGTGGATGAAAAATCGGGCAAACCGATGCTTCTTGGCGTGTGCGACAGAAAAGCATTTGCCGATACTAATTTTGCCTGGTGGTACGATTCTGAATCTTCTTTATATTCAGTTGATTCTGTATCATTAGCCGGTGTTTGCTGCAAAATGGGAGATGTCAGGATCTCAATAGTAATGGGAACGTGGTGCAGCGACAGCAGAAGAGAAGTTCCCCGTTTCTTTAAAATTCTGGATAATCTGGGATATGATCAGAAAGATTTGACTCTTATCTGTGTTGACAGATCCAAATCTGCGCCCGATTGCGGGGTAGAGAAGATGGAGATAAAATTTGTGCCGACCATGATATTTTGCCGGAACAATGTTGAGATTGGTAGAATAGTTGAATCTCCAAAAGAGACACTTGAAAAAGATATTGCAGCAATCATATTGAATTAAATTAACACCATTTTTCCCCAACCGGACAACACAAATAAACAATAAAAAAGGCGGTCATGCGAACCGCCTTTTTGTTAAAAATATAAACAAGACAATTAATTGCTGCTTTGAGCGATCTCTGTCACTTCTATCTTCTCTTTATAATTCTTCGGTTTCTTTGATGAGCCGTTTCCGTTGGAACCATTGCCGTTCGCTCCGTTCCCATTTGAACCGTTGCCGTTATTTTTCTCGATAACTTCAATAGGGATATTTACTTCGGGTGCGGGCTGAGAGTTGTGTGCCTCGCGGTAGACGAATATCTCGCCCTTGTAATTTTTCATCACGACCCTGTCCTCATCTCGGTGCAGGACATACTGAGGCAGTATAGGAATCTTTCCGCCGCCGCCGGGTGCGTCTATTACAAAATGCGGAATTGCAAGACCGCTTGTATATCCGCGCAGTTTCTGAATGATTTCGAGTCCCGTGTCAAGCGATGTACGGAAATGATTTGCTCCGCGTGTTTCATCGGCCATATAGAGGTAATAGGGTCTCACGCGAATTTTAAGGAGTTTAGTGAACAACTCTCTCATAACCTCCGCGTCATCATTAACGCCCTTCATTAAAACAGCCTGATTGCTTACGGGGATTCCGGCATTTGCCAGCATCTCGCATGCTTTGGTGCTCTCAGGAGTTATCTCCCACGGATGATTGAAATGCGTATTTACATAAACGGGATGATATTTCTTTATCATATCGACAAGTTTCGGAGTAATACGCTGAGGAAGTACGCAAGGCATCTTAGAGCCGATACGGATTATCTCGATATGAGGAATCTGACGGAGTCGTTTCAAAATCTTCTCCAGCATCACATCTGTAAGCATCAGCGGATCTCCGCCCGACATGATTACGTCTCTTATCTCTGTATGCTTTTCGAGATATTTAAAAGCGGATTCAAGCTCCTTCATCGAAATTTTATCTGAGTTGCCCACTTTCCTCTTTCTGGTGCAGAACCGGCAATACATTCCGCATTGACTGGTAGTGAGAAATAGAGCACGGTCCGGGTAGCGGTGGGTAATATTAGGAACCGGACTCATTCTGTCCTCCTGAAGCGGATCTTCAAATCCGTCAAGATCGTCGAGTTCGGCTTTATCGGGAACGCATTGTCTCCAGATCGGATCGCCGGGAAATCTGATTAATCCCAGATAATAAGGATTGATACGCGCCTGGAAAAATTCGTCCAGACCCTCTGCTACAGTTCTGTCAATGCCAAACTTCTCCACAAGCTGATCAACAGAGTGAACACTGTCTCTAACCATTTGCTGCCAGAGTTCCATGATAGTTACCCTTTATATATTGCCGTTTATGTTTTTAAGTATTTGCCAAAGACAATCAAATTGTCGTTGACCGCATAAAAATCTTTTATCTGGGAGACTATCGAGTAATTATTTCTCAAGTAAAAATTTCTTGTGGAGTCGTAAGTTTCTTTAGAAGATGTCTCGGCAAGTATCCATCTTCCTTTATTTTCCTTCACAAATAGTTCTGAGTGCTCCAGCAGCTGTTTCCCGATCCCTTTCTTCTGAGTAGAATTATCTACAACTATCCAGTAGAGATCAAAAACGCCGTCCGTTAAAGCCCGCTTACCGGTGCAATGGTAACCGTCAATTTTATCTTCATTTTCCGATACGAATAAATTATAATATTCATGATTCGGATTAGCCGCGGCTTCATCGATCAGCTCAATGGCAACTTTTTTCTCCTCCTCGCTGAAATTCGAAGTCCTTTCAACTATAGCGGAGAGTTGTGCCTTATCTTCAGCTTGCAGCTTGCGTATCATATTTAATTCTCTTTAATGCAAATGTCGAAATTTTTAATAAAAGCTGATCCCAATCCAGTCCGGCAGCAGCGGCAGAGCGCACAAATCCGGTGTCAGGAGAAATATCGGGATTGGGATTAACTTCAATTACATACGGCACGTTCTTCTGATTCAGGCGGATATCTACGCGTACATAATCTCTGCATTCCAATGCCTCGAATGCTTCCAGAGCCATCTTTTCAATTTTATGCCTGAGTTTATCATCAAGCGGAGCGGGGCATCTTGGTACCGTATTCTTAAAATACACGCTCTCAGGTGACCACTTGGCTTCATAAGTGACAATTTTGGGGAACTGGTCCGGCAATCCGTCAAAGCGTATCTCGGAGATCGGTAATATTCTATCACCGAGTATCGCTACATTCAATTCCCGTCCTTCAATATACTCCTCAATTATAACTTCCTGATTGAATGAATCGAACAGGTATTTTAGCCGGTCATGCATCGACGCAAAATTATGAACAACCGAGAATTCAGAAATACCGATGCTCGCGTCTTCACGGGCAAGTTTCAGTATTACCGGAAACTTAAGCTTAAAATCTTTTTTCGCGGGGTAATTGTTTATTCCCGCGATCAAATGCTTTGGCGTACGTATGCCATGCGCCTGCAGTATCTGTTTGGTTCTTGACTTAACCAGGCAGTTGCCAAGACTTATAGGACTGTTGCCGGTGTAAGGAATCTCCAACAGATCAAAAAGTCCGGCAATATAACTTTCGAAATCCGTATTTCCCTCAATCGATTCGACGAAATTAAAAATAATATCCGGTGAATAATGCTGAATTTTCTTTATGGCGCTCTTTATATCGCTGTTTACGGCGAGTGTATCTACACTTAGATACTTTTTAGAAAGAGATTTTTTTATCAGAGCAATCTGCTTAAGGAACTCTCTTTCGGAAAGATCAACATTATCCTTGGAATCGGGCACTCCTTTCCCCAGATAATTATCGTAATAACGGGTAGGTTCGTTATAACAGATCAGTATTTTTCCAAAAGGGATCCCGTTAAACCGGGATTGTTCATAGTTCATAATAAATTATATCTCTTAGCTGCGGTTAATAAAACTTTATTTATCATCTCTTCATACGAAATACCGCGGACTCTTGCCGCTTTGGGAAAACAGGAGTTGTCCTTCGGGTCGGGAAGTATTCCCGGCAGAGGATTAATTTCAATTATATTCGGCTCCCCATCGGCATCCAGACGGATATCGATACGGCTCCAGTCTCTGCATCTAAGTACTTTGTATGTCTTGAGCGCAATGCTTTCAATCTTGTCGCGGAGATCTTTATCTATTTTTGCGGGACAGCTGAATATGTTTAACGGATTATCCCGTGTGTCGGCAATCCATTTGGCCTCATAAGAATAGATTGGAGCAAGTTCCTTAGGCAGTTCGTGGAGGTTGATCTCAATAATCGGCAACACTTCGGTATCGGAATTGTTGCCCAGTAAAGCCACAGTAAATTCCCTTCCCGGCAGAAACTCCTCTACAAGAAACGGCTGGTTATAAATTTCGAGGTTGGACTTGAGCCGGTCATTCAACTCGGAAATATTACTCACAAGAGAAGAGTTGAATATGCCTTTACTCGAACCCTCGGCAACCGGTTTAATCATAACCGGAAAATTGAGATTGAAATATGCCAGATCATCAATCGATTCAATTAATAAAAACTTTGAAGTCGGAATTCTATGATACGATAAAATTTCTTTTGTCCGGGCTTTATCAAGACAGGTTGTGAGGGTCAGCGGATCGGAACCGGTATACGGTATCTGCAGCATATCAAGCATAGCGGGAATCTGAGCTTCTCTGCTGGAGCCGTTAGCGCATTCAGCAACGTTAAATACTATATCGGGGCGTTCATGTTTGAATTTTTCGAAGGCGTGCTCGTTTGCTTCCACCAATATAACGTCGTGAAACAGCTCCAGGGCTTTCCTTAAAGCGTTGACAGTCTCAATTGTATCCCACTCAGCGTAAGTATCGTTGTAAATTTCAGCTGGTTTTTCATGAAGAGTGAGAGGTATTGTGTCGGAAAAATTATTTTCTTCCGGTTTGACGTTATATGTGAGAGCAACTTCTAATTTTTTATTTGGTAGATGAGAACTAATATTGCTTCCTTCCGAAATTTTCTATCAGAAATATAACGAATTATATTTTTTTTGCAAGAAATCGCGGGAAAAATTTTTCAGGAAAAACTTTTCTGGCACGATGAGTGAAGTAGAAAAATCCGGTTGATGGAGAGACGGAAGGGAAGAAAAAATATTCAGGCGATCCGGGCTGTCTGAATCTGATGATGATAATTTTGTTCGAGAGTTTTTTTTATCAGGGAATTCTCCGGAAGAAGAAGACTCGGGTCATGCTCGATGATTTTAAATGCGGCTTCTCTGGAGGACAGCAGGAGGTCGGTGTCTTCGATTATGTTTGCGTATTTCAATTCAGGCAATCCGCTCTGCTGGGTACCGAAGATATTCCCTGGTCCCCGCAGTTTCATGTCGATCTCGGATAATTCAAATCCGCTGTTATATTTAACCATCGCATTAAGGCGAATTAGTGATTTGTTCTTCTCAATCTGCTCCGGAGAGAGATATTCAAAATTATAATTGAACTGATTAGACCTGACAGCGTGATTATCGGATGTAACCAATATGCAGTATGCCTGCTTATCGCTTCTGCCGACTCTTCCGCGGAGCTGATGCAGCTGAGCCAAACCGAACCGGAAGGCATCGTTTATCACTATAATATTGGCGTCCGGTATATCAATGCCGACCTCAATTACCGTGGTTGAAACGAGCACATCATATTTCTTATCCGCGAAATCGAACATGACTTTTTCCTTCTCCTGCCAGCTCATCCTTCCGTGAATGAGACCTAACCGGAGATCGCTCAACTGGTTCCCGCAAAGTTCTTCAAAATAGGATTGAGCCGCTTTAAGTTCGAGTTTCTCGGACTCTTCCACGAGCGGATATACTAAGAATGACTGATAACCGTCTTTCGATTTCTTCTTTATAAAATCATAGATTTCGGTTAATTTATTCTCACCCCGTAAAATAGTTTTAACCGGCTTTCTGTTGGCGGGCATCTGATCTATTATTGATACGTCAAGATCTCCGTAAATCGTCATAGTAAGAGTTCGCGGGATTGGAGTAGCGGTCATAATTAGAACATCCGACTGCAATCCTTTTTCA
>JBAYWA010000123.1:0-5733 GCA_041674325.1 Melioribacteraceae bacterium
AAAAAGATAATTCAAAGACTTAAACGTGTAGAACCAAATTCCGATAGGGAGGAAGATTGCAAGCGGATCGATGCGGCTGCTGCTTATATCGCCTATAATCTGCAGAATAAAGTTTGTGTATTTGAAGTATCCCAGAAGAGCTATATTGAGTAAAAGCGCGAGCGCCAGAAATGTTCTTTTGAGAGCAAATTTATCCGTCTTCGCTATCCATCCCCCGATATAAAAATTAACGACGGCGGATAAAACAAGAATCAAAAAATAGAGCCCGGCCGATTTGTAATAAAAATAGAGGGAGAATATTATAAGGAGGAAAATTCTGGCCGATTTATTTTTGCCCGCAATATTATACAGAATCAGAAATCCGCAGAAGAGAAAGAGAAATAGACTGGTGCTGAAGATTAACGGATCGTTCGGGTCGTATTTTAAAAGAGAGTAAATTTTTTCAATGCTGAAGGAAGAGAACATAGGCATAAATTTAATTGTTATATAATATGACGCTTACAAAGAGCGTATCCGATTTTTGCAGATTATCGTTATCGTTTGTGATTATCAGCCATAACGGATTAAACCCCCGGTCTTACTCTATTTTAATCTAAGGGTTTAATATGCCCGGATTTACTTGCCGGTTTTCACATCCACAAGTTTCTGCAGATCTCCGACATTTTTAAGACGCAGAACCTCATAGCTCTTGAACTTCACATTGAATGATTTTTCAACTGCCAGGATTATATTGACATGATTAAGCGAGTCCCAACCCGGCACTTCAGGGGCCATTGTTGTATCCTGAAGATCGAAATCATCCAGATTGAGTTCCGTCAATATTACTTTTTTTAATTCGGGTGAAATCATTATCTGCTCCAAACTTGTTTGTCTTCTCTGCTCAGGATTCTTTCCTTATTTGCTTTTCTGCTTGGCTTGCCCGCAGAGCTTTTAATTAACCATCTCGGGGGTACAAGATAGACTTTATGAATGTTGATGTCCATAGCCATTCCTGCTTTAAGAATAGCCATCCTCAGATCATTTTTTTCTTTTTCGCTTTCGGATTTGGTTTCAGCTATTACCGCAATCTGCTCGGTTCCCATCTTCTCATCCTCTTCGCCGAATGATATCACTCTTCCGGGAATTACTCCTTCAACCTGATTTATAACATCTTCAATATCTTCCGGATAGATATTTTTTCCGGCAACAATTATTAAATCCTTTTTTCTTCCTATGATGAAAAATTCATTATTGTATTTAAAACCATAATCGCCCGAATAATACCATCCGTTTTCAACAACCTCCGCAGTCTTCTCCGGATAATTACGGTAACCGTCAAACATCGATACCGATTTTACGGCCACTTCGCCAACCAATCCGTCGGCCAGATCTTTTCTATTTTCATCAACTATCCGGGCTTCGCATCCGTTGAGCGGTTTCCCGGAAGAAACACATACCCTGGCCACTGAATCTTTATCCGCTAATTTCATAACTCCGCGGGATAATTCATTTCTGTCCACCACAAGTTCGGTTATCGGTTTGCCTGGATCTGTTACTGTTAATCCGAGTGTTACTTCGGCCATTCCGTACATCACGGCAAGGGACAACGGATTCAGACCATATTTTTCGAACTTGTCTATGAATTTTTTGTGGCTGTCGTGTCTTACCGGTTCCGCCGCGTTTACAAGCAGTCTCAAACTTTCAAGATTGATTTGGCTTAGTTCGTCGTCGTGAATTTTTTCGGCGAGAACGTTATACGCAAAATTCGGAAGACACGTAAGCGTGGCTTTCTCTTTTGTAATAGCTTCGAGGAGCAGAATTGGCGCCAATACCCATTCAAACGGATTTATCTGAATTGTTGTAATTCCGCAGGCAAGCGGAATCTGAAAACACGCGATCAATCCGAAATCATGATACAATGGAAGCCAACTGACAATTTTATCCGCCTCCGTCAATTTATATCCGCCTCCGAGATTCAGCACATGATTTAATATTGCCCGGTGAGACAGCACAACCGGTTTCTGCAATCCGGTTGTTCCCGATGAATGCTGCAGCAGAATAGGCTCGGTTTCTCTGACCGAAAGGGAGATCTTTTCAATTTCCGCATCGGCTTCCGGATCAGTATCACTATTATAATCCCACTCGAGTGGAAAAAAGACTGACTTAATTGTGCTTCCCGGCTTTTCAATCAAAGGGCGGATGACTGGATCGAGTTCTTTTTCTGTTAATATATAATCCAGGCCGGAGCGTTGAGCCATACCTTCCAACCCCTGTCTGAATTTATCCGGGTGCAGACGTGGATTCGGGTAAGCGAGTACCGCCGGCAGAGCGCCGGCCCGCGATATTCCCATATACAGCGGATAAAAAAGCGGATTATGATGCATTACAATCGCGCAGACGTCTCCCTTTTTAATTCCCGCTTCTTTTATTCGGACGGAGAATTTTTTTGCTGTCCCGATAAGATTTTTATAACTCCATCTGAAAGGCTCTTCGCCCGCAACCCAGTGAACTATTGCCTCGCGATCCGGATTTCTTTCGGCATTGCGCTGCCATCTTTCCCACAAGGTCTTTGAATCATCCAAATGAATAGTATTCATATTCTCTCTTAATTATTCACAGTTAACTATCTGTTCTGAGTCAGCAGAGCTTCGGTCAATAAATTCGCAACCTTCTTCGCGCCCTGATCATTGAAGTGAATAAAATCTTTGAAAGCCAGAGGCGGATTTGAATTTACCCAGAGAGGCATTGAATTTTCTCCTCCCATCGCGTCAAATAAGCTCCATATAGCTACATCAGCCGTCTTGGCAATGTTTTTCTGCACCTGAAGAAGTTTAATTATTGACGGATCAGTCACAAAACTTGATCCTTTTTTCATCGACCTGTCATGAACGGAGATCATCAGAAAACTTGTTTTTGGAAATGCGGCTTTAAAATTGTTGATTACTTTCACCATCTCTTTTTCGTACCAGTTATAATCTGTATTGCGTGAACCTGCAATATTAAGACCGAACTCCAGTATAATCAGTTTGTAATCGAGATACTTTGCGAAATCCTTGAGCATTCCCGCCGGAAGAGATCCAAGATCTACACCGGTATTTCCCCGCAATGGAAGATTGTCAACGTAAACACCCGGCTCGTTTTCGAGACTTACCCCGTAAAAATAAGCCTGATCGGCCATCGGGAATTCTATTCGTACGGATTTGGCGCGCCCGGACGGTTTTAGAATCAATTCCTGAAGCGCGGAACCGGTTTTAAGCGCTGCGGATTGTTTTACCCCTCCGTCGAATGAAAAACTTATCTCTGAATTTTTAGCATTTGCATAATACATTTTTACAATGCTGAAGTCCTTGAGCGTTCTTCTTGCGCGCGTAGTTTCGAACTGAACCCACGCTTTACCTTTCGGCACGCAGGCCTCTCCGCTTATTCCGAGAGGAAGACCTTTGGGATTGCTTGTGTAGAGAGCCGCAGATTCCCAATTGTCGGAGAAAGTATGTTTTGTGGTAAGTCTGAATGTGATATCCTGAGATGTAATTCCCAGCCACCCCACACCGTTTCCGCCGAATTTGCTTTGTAGAGCTTCTCTTATATCGGCGGAGATGAGATCGCCTTCAATAGCAGAATCACCAAAATGCGCAACACGGACTGTCTTAGTCTTTGCGGTTTTAAGAGCATCAAAAAAATAACCGAGCTGTTTTAAATTTCCGGTTATCGGGGTTTTCTTTCCCTGAAGAGGAGCCGCGGTGTTGTCCGATCCCTCAGCCCAATAATTAAACAATGAACCGGCCGACCTGAAAAGATTTATTATTGCGAAAGATGCTTCGTTAACTTGTGCGGCAGAATTGTTTATTGACCGCGGTTCTTCAGCGGATTCTTCCTTGATGTCCATCAGCAGGTCTACGTTTTTCAGCTTGAAGTTAAGCTGAGTGATTTCATAATCCACTTTGATAAAAGAAACGGCATAGAGTAAAATTATTGTTGACGCAATTATTATCAGCGGCTGGTTGAACTTATTCTCATTATTCATTTATCGCCCTCTTGTGTTGTGCCCGTCGTTTATAATTCATTGTATTGCCGGACGCAGTAAATAATATTATGAACTTTACAATTTATATTTTTTTAGAATTTTTTCAACTTCCAGAGACCATATTCTATAAGCTTCGGCTTTGAAATGAATTCCGTCCCAGGTAAGTTCCGGCCGTAAAAATCCGTCTTTGCCGCCGGTCAATGAATTAAGATCAATGTAATCTATGTTGTTCTCCTTAGCATAGTCCGAAAGGAGTTTATTCAATTTATCAACTTCCCGGTTCCTCTCCCGGTTAGTTTCCGGGGCAACGCTCCACTCCTTGCCGTATGATTTTGCGGAATAGGTTGTCGATTGAATCACCGGAATTATATTTTTTGATTTCAATCCTGAAATGATACGTGTGTAAACAATAAATATCTCTTTTACCGGTGTCCAATTATAAATATCATTTAACCCGCCCATTATAAAAACGATTTTCGGCCTCAGCCGGTAGACGGAATTCAGGCGGGCTTCAAATCCGTAGATAACGTCGCTTGTTATTCCGCGTTCGGCAACATTCGCGCGTCCAAGAAGCTCGTTCCATGCCGCCCCGTGAGTCAAAGAATTGCCGAACATTATAATATCCGCCTGACGGGTTTTATATAGATCGAACATTGCCTGCTGAAGCGGATAAGTGGGGTTGTTCCTAAAGCGGAGCGTATCTTTTTTTGAAGTGTTCCCTGAAGCTTGAGCCGAAACGTGGATTGTCAATAATAAACTGAAAAGCAGAGTCAGGGCAGGTTTATTTCGGATTAATGTTTTTTTCACTTTGTATTATTCCAAAATTATTTGGATTAATTGAATGCAAGATAATCCTAATCGATAAAAAATCAAAAATCCGGCTGCGTGTTCCGGGGCGAGGCTATGCACGGTTCCCTATTTAAGAGAATTGCGATTCAGTTGGAGATTTATTTTCGGCCGTACCGACTTTCTTTTCCAGTTCCGCCATCCTGAATTTAAGATTCTTCTCCATTGCGATAAGCTCGGAAATTTTGGCGGTAAATTCTTCTTTTTTTATCTCTTCGCTTGATGTCTCGCTCTTAAGGTTGCGAAGTTCATTCTTCTGGTCGCCGATCCGTTTCTGTAAGTCTTCCAGTTCTCGTGCGCTCTTGGCCATATCGATTGCGAGTTTCTGCTTGTTGTCGTTCAACCCGGAAAAGCTTTCGCCGGTTTGAATAAGGAGGTGCCGCATCTCCTTTTCCAATGAATCTTTTTTTATCTCGAGCGATGCGGTTTCTGAGCGGAGCTGCTGTGTTAGTAATTTCTGTCTGTTCGCCTCATCTTTAAGAGTTAGTACGAGCTCGTTGAGTTCATTGGATTCCTGTTTGAGATTCGAAAGCAGCTGTTCTGCGGCGGAACGCTCCTTCTGAAGCACTTTTGTCATCCCCCCGTATTCCGCCACCTGAGTAGTCTTTTCGAGAAGTATCTTTTCTTTGCTTGAAAGCTCTCTTTCCTTATCCAGTATCTCCTGGCGAAGCGAGCTCAGTTTGCTCTTTGAAATGTTTAATTCGTCTGTGAATTTGAGCAGCACCTGAGAAAAATTATTTTCCACATTAAGATGAGTTTCCTCAATTTCAAATTTCCGCTTTTCAATCACGTCTATTGAGGTCTGTTTAAGTTTCAGAGATTCGCTTAATAATTCTTCTTCGCTCCTGAGCTGAAGAAGCTTATCCTGCAATTCGGATTTGAGA
>JBAYWA010000124.1:0-5723 GCA_041674325.1 Melioribacteraceae bacterium
TCCATCGTGCCACCTGTAGCAAGAAGATCGTCATGGAGCAAAATCTTATCGCCAGCTTTAATAGCATCTTCATGAATCTCAATTGAATCCGTACCGTATTCCAGAGAGTAGCTTTCAGCGATCTTTTTAGCAGGAAGTTTTCCGGGTTTTCTGATCGGAACAAAACCCGTTCCGAGCCGTTCTGCCAGGATACCTCCCAATATAAAACCTCTAGATTCAATACCGGCAACTTTAGTTATCCCTTTATCTTTAGCATAATTATAAAGAGTATCTACCGCGCTGGATAGACCAGCGGGGTCCTTTAGAAGAGTGGTGATATCTTTAAAGATTATTCCCTCTTTAGGAAAATTGGGTACATCTCTTACCAGATTTTTAAGATCCATTATCGCCTCAATTTAAAGTTAGATTAATTATTCCATCTTCAGATTTGAGCTTTTCAAGATAGTGAAGTAGGATATCTTCTATGGGAGCATATTCCAACTGCTGATAAAGATGTTGCCTTATCTCTTTCGAATTTTGCAATCCTTTAAGATATCCAGCATAATATTTCCTGAACGGAATTATCGCTCCGCGCAAATCCTTTATTTCGATCGAATATTTCAGATGCTTCAAAGCTGTATGTATTCTCTCATCGGGTGTAACCGGTGTAACAGTTTGACCTGAGAGTAACTCTTTTGCCTCTCTGAATATCCAGGGATGGTCAATAGCCCCGCGTGCTATCATAACAGCATCAGCCCCGGTTTCATTGAATGCCCGGAGAACATCCTCTGCGGTAAATACACCTCCGTTCAAAGCAACCGGAATTTTTACAACTTCTTTAACTTTTTGGATCCACTCCCAGTCAGGATCACCACTATGCCCCTGTTTTCTTGTCCTGCAGTGAACGGTTAAAGCCGCGGCACCCGCGTCCTCAACAAGTCTGGCGATCTCCAGAATATTAATTGAATCTGCATCCCACCCTATTCGAGTTTTAACAGTCACTGGAATTTTAACACTCTTTACAATCGAATTCACCATTGACTGCATATAGATAGGATCCTTCATCAATCCGGCACCCGCGCCCCTGGTAGCAATCTTTTTGACCCAGCAGCCGGCATTTATATCAATGATTTCGGGTTCTTTCGACTCAGCTATTTTTGCTGCCTCCACCATCGGTTCCAGATTTCCGCCGTAGATCTGAATTCCAACCGGTCGTTCACTATCGGTTATCTCTAATTTTTTTTCAGTCTTTTTATTTGAACGGATCAGTCCGTCGGAGTTCACAAATTCGGTATAAACGACATCCGCGCCCAGCTCTTTGCAAAGTTTCCGGAAAGCTATATCTGTCACATCTTCCATTGGGGCAAGAAGAAGAGCTTTTTCGATATTTATTTTTCCAACTCTGAACATTACTCAACCGTCTCCATTCTTACGGGTTTAAATAAAAACAAAACAACCGTAAATGTCATAAATGTAAAAAACGCTCCTGTAAGAAAAGGATACTGATAACCGAACGCATCATATGCAAATCCTCCCCAGAGCGGACCAAGTACCCGCGCGAATGCAGAAATTGACTGGCTGAATCCTAAAACGGCTCCCTGCTGATTTTCACTGGAGTATTTAGAGATCATACTTGGAATTATCGGCTGAAGAATTCCCGTTCCGACAGACATAATCGAAATAATAATGGCCACTCCAATGAAGTTACCTCCGTATGGCAATAGTCCCAGACCTATAATCATGAAAAAGATGCCGACAAGAACAATAGTCTTATCATTTAATTTCCGGGAAAGAGACCTGATAAATCCTGCCTGGATGGATGCACCTACCAGACCTGTAATAACAAAAAGTATTCCTATCTGCTGATCATTAAAATGATAGTATTTGAAGCCAAGTATGGCAAATGTACCGTAAATATTCGCGATTGAAAAAATTATAAAGAAGAGGAGTATTATCAAAAAATTTATTGAAGGATTAGACATCACGCTTTTGGCAAGATTATAGTCAAAAATTTTAATCCTGATCTTTACATTATTCTTCTTCTCTTTAAGAGATTCCGGCAATCTGAAATAAGCGAAAACAAATGCCGATAAAGTAAAAAAGGCGCTTGCCAATCCCGCCATATGATATCCGTATTTAGCGAGCACCGCGCCAATACCCGGACCGAAGACAAATCCCAAACCAAATGCTGCGCCTATCATCCCCATCCCTTTAGCTCTCTCTTCCCGGGATGTTATATCTGCGATATATGCCTGTGCAACACCAATATTGCTGCCGCCTAAACCGGCCAGCATTCGCGAAATGAATAAGATCTCGAATGAATTTGAAAAAGCAAAGATAATATATGATGCGACGGTGATGAGCTGCGTGACAAGAATTACCGGCCTTCTTCCGATACGATCTGATAGTTGGCCCAGCATAGGATTAAAAACAAACTGCATCAGTGAAAAAACAGCTACAATAATTCCAATTCCGAAATCAGAAATACCGAGTTCTTTACTCGCGAAAGTGGGTAAAATTGGAATGAGGATTCCAAAACCCATTAAATCAATGAAGACAGTCAGAAATATAATACCTAGTGAAGCTTTATTTTTATTGGCCATCGATGTTCTTTTTTAACGGTGCAAAGATAAAAAAATATGGGGGATTTAATTATCTGAACGGATTAATTATTCATTTCGTTCAAATACCCGAGGGAGATTTTCTTGAACACTTTGAGAAGATCATTGCTTGCCTGATTCATTTTAAACCGATCTTTCTCATTAAGCATGGAATACCGTTTCGATGCCGATGAATCAGCAGGAAGCACAAGAAATTCTTTTCTATTCCCCATTTCTCCTTTATAGACCCATGTTGGCTGGAAAGTAATGCCGTTTAATTTAACTTCACCTTTAGGTAGATATTTCGACAAACTGATAGTGAGTATTACCCCGGCATCGGAGAATCTCCATCTCTGGTTTGAGATGAAATTCCCCAATGAATAGGCAACTATCCCCTTTCCTATCCTGTTTTTGGTAGAAGTAAAATATTCAACCGGCTGTATTACATGCGGGTGACTTCCGATTATCAGGTCGGCACCTGATTCAATTGTGAATTGAACTACCTGCCGTTGGTACATATCCGGCATTCTCCTGTTCTCCGTGCCGAAATGAAAATAAACCAGAATCACGTCAGCATCTCCTGATCTGGCTCTAGCGATATCCGACTTAATAAGATTTGTATCAATAAGATTTACTAAGAATTTTTCTTTCTGCGGCAGAAAGTTTCCATTCAATCCATAAGTATAGGCAAGAAATGCCAATCTAATTCCTTTTATCTCCACAATTCGAATTGAATCGCGGTTTTTGCTTGAATTGAACGTACCTACAGATTCCATCCCAAATTGTTTAATTTTCTCAATAGTCCTTAATGCACCTTTTGTACCACGGTCAATAGTGTGATTGTTTGCCGTAATGAGAATGTCGAATCCGCTCTCCTTCAGGGCTGAAAGATATTCGTCTGGTGAATTGAATAATGGATACCCGCTGTATCTTTCCTCTTTTCCAGAAATTGTTGTCTCCAGATTGCCGATTGTGAGGTCCGCCTCACTCAATTTGTTTTTCACTTCACGGAATGAGGGTGTAAAATCGAAGCTGTCCTGCGCTGTCCTTGAGTACTCCATCTGCGGAGTATGGCACATTAAATCGCCAACGAATGATAGTGTAATAGTCTGAAGCGAGTCCGGAATTATTTCGTCCTTTTTGGAAGCAGTTTCAGTGTAAAAAAGAAGCCGTGAAGACAGGATTGTAAGAATAAAAAGAATCGATAAATTTTTCATTACAGAGTTTCTTTTGGAATTTCGGAATAATTAAAAATATTTAATAGAAAAGGATAAATCCACTAAGTACCGTAACAAGTATGATTGAGGGTTATCCGGATACACATGCCGGCAGAATAAAAAAAAGTCGGGTTATCTCTAACCCGACTCAAAACCGACCGAAAACTTAAGACTAGTTTCCGCCTTTGGCAGCTTTGCGCTGTGCTTTTGTTTCCTGTATGTCATTACGCAAATCCTGAGTCATTTTCTTCAACTCGCTGAGACCTTTTCTCAAACGGGTGCCGGCAGCGGACTGACCTTTTTCGTAGAATTTAGCTACGTCTGGTTCAAGACCTTTTAAGAAGTCGATAAGTTTTAAATATTTTTCGTTCATGTTGCCTCCTGCTTTAGTGAGTGATTTATTGGATTGAGTTATCTAATACTATCTCAACTATATCTTTAACTGCGATATTATCCTGTTTGTTAAAATTCTTTACCCCGTCATTCATCATTGTCATACAGAATGGGCATGCTGATGCAACAATATCAGCGCCTGTTTTAATTGCCTCCTCCGTCCTGTTGTTATTTATGCGAGTACCTTCAATTTCCTCCAGAAACATCCTTCCGCCCCCGGCTCCGCAGCAGAATCCTTTATCCCGATTTCGCTCCATTTCCACCAATTCGACACCCGGAATCATCCTCAACGGATCTCTCGGGGAATCGTAGATATCATTATACCTTCCGAGATAACAGGAATCATGATACGTAATTTTTGATTTTATTTCATCATTTTTTAATTTAATTTTTCCTGTGTCTAAGAGCTCATTTATAAGCTCTGAATGATGTAAAACCTCATAATTGCCTCCGAATTGCGGATATTCGTTCTTTAACGAATTGTAACAATGCGGACATCCTGTCACTATTTTTTTGACCCCATATTTATTCAGAGTCTCAACATTTTCCTGCATCATCATCTGAGCAAGATATTCATTTCCAAGTCTCCTGGCTGTGTCGCCGTTGCATTTCTCCTCCATACCCAGAATTCTGAAGCTAACATTAGCATTTTTCATCAGAGTCGCAAATGCTTTGGTCACTTTCTGATAACGAGCATCAAAAGATCCTGCACAGCCGACCCAGAACAGATATTCTCCCTCAGGATCCTCTGACATAGTCTTTATCCCCATCCCTTCAGCCCATTTTGCGCGGTCCTGTGAATCGAACGCCCAGGGGGTAAAATTAGTTTCAATATTCTTAAATACGGCGTTTAGTTCAGATGGGAAATTTGATTCACCCAATACGAGATTTCTTCTCATATCTATTATAGAATCAACGTGTTCAATTGTTACAGGACATTCATAAACACACGCCATACAAGTTGTGCATGCCCACAATTCCTGGTCGCTGATATTATTATGAACCAGAGTTTTCACCATAATTTCATTATTCACGTCAGTTTGAGCGAGAATAAGCGGAGCTTTCTCCTCAGCGCGGTGTCTTATATTAACAATGATATCTCTTGGGGAAAGCTTTTTACCGGTCTGAGCCGCGGGGCAGGAAGCAGTACATCTGCCGCACTCGGTACACGTAAAACCATCCAGAATCTGTTTCCACGAAAGATGCTCAAAGTCGGCAGCACCATACTGAACATTATTCTCATCTTCCAGGTTGAGTTTTTTAAGCGCGTATTTTCTTTCACCAGTTTTAGAGAAATAGACATTCGGAATTGATGTAAATACGTGAAAGTGCTTGGAATAAGGGAGAAAATTCATAAAACCGAAAATTATAAGAATATGTTTCCACCAGAATAACTCGTATAATAATTTTGTAGCATCGTCCGCACGGCTAAAAAATAATTCCGATAAGTAGAAAGAGACTGGTCTCACTTCGTAATCTGACAAAATAAAGTTTGAATTGACGATGTGTGTTACATTTTGCCCAAACATCGAAA
>JBAYWA010000125.1:0-5665 GCA_041674325.1 Melioribacteraceae bacterium
ACAAATCGATTGAGGATTTTTATATAACTATCAAAACCGATTTTTATGCCGAGAACAGGAACGATTCCCTTAATCATAAGAGGGGCGGTTATGTGAATTTTGTCTCGCTTCACGGTAAGATCTCACTTAAGCCGGGCGAGTCTGTAAATGTGAGATATCTCCGCGGCTGGCAGGATCAGAAAGAAAGCCTGTCAGACCTGATTTCGGACGTGGAAAAATTAAAGGCTGAATCAATTCAAAAATATATTGACGCGAATGTTCAATTATTTTCAAAGATCCCCCGTATAAAATTTAAAACCCGGGATGAAAAACTGGTCTATCTTGGCGCCTTTAATCTTGCCCGAGGATCGTTCTATCCTCCTGCTGAAAAGACGAGCTATAATTTTTACGTTTTCTCGCGGCAGCCTCTCTGGGGCTGGGGACACGGCCATCAGGTATTGCACGAATCTCTGAGCATGCTCGCGTACGCTTATCTCGATCCGGTTTCGGCGCAGGGCTCGCAGCGCGTTTATATGGAACAGCAGCGTAACGACGGACTAATCGCATACCGGCACGGCCCAAGAGGTCTTCAGGATTATCCACACTTCAGCAAGGAATTGAATAAAGAGATGTCCACTACTTCCGCTCCGTTTTTCAGTTGGATTAATTGGGAGGTTTATAAAGTCAGCAGGGACAAAAATTTTCTTAATGAGGCATATCAGAGCGGTATTAAATATATGACGTGGCTTATGGAAAACCGCGATACGGATAAGGACGGTCTTTATGAATGGGGCCCGTACGGAATTATTGAAAATGTGAGGGACTGGTATAATGCGGTTTTTCAGGTAAGCGCGGATAGATATCTGGACGTTGATAAAGAAGATATCTCCGATGAACTTGAATGTGTTGATCTTACTTTAATGATGATTAAAGAGATGCGCTCGCTATCCGAAATTGCGAATGAACTTGGAATAAAAGACGGATCCCTCGCGTGGAAAAAGATGGCGGATGTAACTTCCCGAATGGTAAATGAGAAGATGTGGGATGACAGCAGCAAATTTTATTATTCGATTAATAAGAAAGATCATTCTTTTAAATTTCTATCCCGTGATCTCCGCAGGATGGAGATAATTGGATTTCTCGCGCTATGGGCTGAAGCGGCTCCGAAAGAGAGGGCCGGATATCTGGTAAAACATCTCCTTAATCCGGAAAAATTCTGGAGGAGATACGGAATACCCACCCTATCGGCCGATGATAAATGGTTTACTCCTTATGTCGATTACTGCTGTAAATGGAACGGCCCGGTCTGGCTCTTGTGGGATTATATGGTTCTTGACGGATTAAAAAAATACGGTTATGATAAAACCGCATCCCGGCTTGCGGACAAAATGATGCTGGCCGTTACAACACAACTAAAGAAAAATCATAATTTCTGGGAATCATACAGTCCGGATAACGAAGTTCTTAATTCGCCGCCGAACTATATCTGGGATTCCATTATGGCCAGAGTGCTGATAGAAAAGTATAAGAAGTAATGGAACGCAGACCTGCCTACCGGTAGGCAGGTCATTATGATCTATTAAGATGGATCATGATAAATCATAATAATCTTAAAAAATCCGCGTTCTATTAGAGAGCTATGGAAAAAGAAAAGAAACGAAAAATTATTGGATGGATTGCGGTGAGCATCTCCGCATTCTTTGCGAACGCATGGGCGTTCTGGGGAATAATTGAAAATTTCCACGAGGGGTGGTACTTCGCGAATTTTTTCGATAATGTGCTTATGATGTTCGGCCAGTATCTATTGATGCCTCTCGGGTTCATGATCCTGGCTTTGATATCAATTAGATGGAACAGGATCGGCACGCTTCTTCATCTGATTCTGGCTGCCGGCGCATTCGCTCTGTTCGGCGGGATGAATGCCGGGTTCATGTTTGTTGTCACTCCGCTGATTGGATTGGCGCTGCTCTACTGGTTTGGCCGTCTGGAAAAATTAAAACTTGCTCGGTTTCTTGTAGCGGGTCTTCCGCTGCTGATTATACTCGGTCTCGGATTGTTTCACGGTATCAGAATTGCCGGCAGGTATAACGATAATAATTTTGAAGCGCGGCTGATTAAGGGGAACGGTGTCGAATTATTATGGGCGCCGAAGGGTCCTGGATGGCCGGATAAAGGAACAAACTGGTACGATGCAGTAAAAATTTGTGCGCATCTGAATGACGATGGAAAATCGTTATGTAAGAATGAACTTAATATCTGGCGCCTTCCAACGGCCGATGAAGCTGTCCGCTCCCAGGTCTATCACGGATCAAATGCCGGCGGCGTATGGAATCACAAAGCAAAAACAGCAGATTACACAAATCTGCCCGATAAAGAATCTCCATTATGGAACATCAATCTCAAGACAATTTATTGGTGGACATCATCGGATGTGAGCGATAAGCAGGCATATATTATAGTATATAACGGGGGAGTCTGGCCGAGAAATAAAAATCTTAAAGCCGACTATCTGAGTTTCAGAGCAGTAAAAATGACAAATTTGAAAAGCGGGAACAATAAACCGCATAATTAATCTTTGACCATAATGAGAAAGTCTTCCATGAAAAAAATAATTTCAATATTCATCCTTTCATTAACACTGAATGTTCAGGGGCAGAACGGATTAATTGACAAATTCGAATTGAAGAATAACGATCTGGCATTTACGCGCCCCGCCCAGCAGAATCAGTACATGGATAAGATAGGGCAGAAAGCCGCGCTTCTAGGATTCGAAAGCGGATCGTTCGAAATGTGGATATGGCCCTGGAAAGTTCTGCGCAATTTTGAGATACAATTTTTTGTGGGTACAACAACGCAGCCCATTTACGCGAAAGATATACTGCGAGATATTTCCGTTACACCAGAAGCAACCGTAATTACGTATGTGTATGAATCTTTCACGGTAAGAGAGATTATCTTTGTGCCGAACGATCTTCCCGGAGCCGTAATTCTTCTCGATGTAAATACAACAACGCCGTTGACTATCGTCCCCGGATTTATGCCTGTTATGCAGCCGCAATGGCCGGCGGGAATTGGAGGGCAGTATTCATACTGGGACGATAACGTGAAAGCATACCTGATTTCGGAATCGCAGCAGAGGGGCATTTTCCTATGCGGCTCTCCGGCCGGCAAGCAGATGGCCGCTCCCCCCGCGCACATGTTTGCCGATAATCCGATTCAATTTAAAATCGACATCACCCCGGGCGAGGCTAAAAATAGTTTTATACCGATCGCAATAGCAGGCAGTCCCGTTAAAGTAAAAGCGGACTCAGTAAAAGCTCTCTATAAAAATCTTCTGGCAAATGTTGAAAAGGAATACAAACGGAACTATGAATACTATAATAATCTGCGGAACTCAACCGTTGAAGTAATCACACCCGATGAAAATTTAAATTACGCGTTCGAGTTCGGAAAAGTTGCTCTTAATAATCTGATGGTCAATAATCCGACGCTCGGAAAGGGATTGGTTGCGGGATACGGATTAAGCGGAGGCGGAGGGAGGCCCGGCTTTGCATGGTATTTCGGAGGCGACGCGTTCATTAATTCATTTGCCATGAGCAGTTACGGAGATTATCAGTCCGTCAAAGAAGCTCTCGCGTTTACCCAAAAATGGCAGCGGCAGGAGAATTATCCGATAAGAAAAAAATCTAAAGATGAAAAAAACGGCGATGTCGGCAAAATGTCTCACGAACTATCACAGAGCGACGGACTGATCGACTGGTGGAATGATTATCATTACGGATATAATCATGCGGATACCTCCCCGTGGTATCTGGCGGCAATGGGCAACTATTTCAGAAAGAGCGGCGATATAGAATTCATCAGGAAAAGCTGGAAGTCTATAGTTCAGGCCTATAATTGGTCGAAAAGCAAGGACAGTAACGGTGACGGTCTGATGGATCTGAGGGGCGCCGGACTGGGCGTACTTGAATTCGGCTCTCTCGTGAAAATATTCAATGATAATTATACTCAGAGTCTCTGGACGAAAGGGATCGAAGAAGTCAACCTTATGGCCAGATACACCGGCGATAAAGAGGTCGAAAAGGAGACTGAACTGCTTTTTCCGAAAGCCCGTAAAGCGCTCGAAAAAATATTTTGGATTGACGACCTCGGTTTTTACAGCTTCGGCGCAGCGGAGGACGGCAAGCAGGTGAGGGATAAAAATATCTACTCCTCGGCATCGATTCTTTTGGGATTGATGAATCAGGAGAGAAGCATCAGCACAATAAAAAAATTCAATGAGAGCGACATGGTCACCGATTGGGGCGTGCGAAATCTTTCTAATACGTCATCCATGTATGAACCAACAAATTATAATTACGGAACCATCTGGCCATTCACCTCGTATTTTATAGGGGCGGCTCAGTTCCATACACATTTTAATTTCCAGGGTTACGAAACTGTAATGAAAACCGCCCGGCACGCTTTCGATTACGGAATTGGAATTTCGCCGGAGGTTTTTTCAGGGGACATCAACACAAAACTCGGAGAAGCTTATCACGATCAGGGATTCAGCATCAGCGGTTATATCTTTCCGATGATGCAGGGACTTGCGGGACTTGATGTGGATGCATTGAACGATAAGATAACATTCGCGCCAAAACTCCCCGCGGATTGGAAATTTTTAAAGGTAAACAATATTAAAACGGGAGATCTACTTGCTGATTGCGACCTGCAGATCCTGCCCGGTGGCAGGGAGGCTGAGAATGGTATAATGAAATTATCTGTTGATGTTAGAGGGAAAAAGGAGATCAATTTTGAATTCATGCCCGATTTTCCGCTGGCTACGGAGATAGTTTCCGCGTCTCTTAATGGAAAACCGGTAACTTATGAATTGATAAAGCACGAGCAGGCATATCAGCTCAAAATAAATTTCAGGGCCGCCTCAAAAAATGAAATTATTATCAGTTTTAAACCGGTAGTATCTATCTACACATTAACGCAGCCGGCACCGATAGGAGCAACTAATGAGGGACTGAAAATCATCTCTCAAAATATTAATGGAAGAATGCTCTCGATAAGCTGTGAAGGAAAACCGGGGAGAATCTATGAACTCGGCGTTATGTATTCTGAAAAGATAAAATCGGTTTCCGGAGCGGATTGCAAAAATGGGAAATTACTTGTTAGCATCCCCGGAAAAGGAAACGATTTTGCTAAACACGAAATTAAAATCGAAATGAACTGAAAATGAATCAGTTGCGGAGGATCCGGCCGAGTTTTATTTTAACAAAATATAACTCGCCCTTTCCTTCGTAGAGAACGCCGAGATACTTATCGTCAATTGTTGTCAATGACGAATAGCCGAAACATTCCCGCTCATCATATAATAACTGATGGTTTTTGTTCCAGCTCATTCCCTCGTCGAGACTCAATTTAACAGTCATATTTTTCCTTCTCTTTGAATCGTCCGGATTTGAGAAAGCTAAAATATTTTTTTTATCACCTGCTTTCTTCGACCCGGCCCGGATCAGGCCAGCCATGCAAATCGGTTCCCTAAGAGCATTGCGCGATGAGGCGTGTTCTATCCATGTTTTACCGAGGTCGGAAGTTATTGCCACCGAACGGAACTCTCCCCGGTTATCGTGCATATTAAGCATGACCTCTCCGCTCTCAAGTTCAACCGCCTGCGCTTCGGTTGTGTTCGACT
>JBAYWA010000126.1:0-5650 GCA_041674325.1 Melioribacteraceae bacterium
CCGATGGATGAATTTCTACGACTTGGCTACACCTGGGTGGCATCGAGCACCAGCATCGATTTCTTACGCGAGATTAAACTCGGCGAGAAAATATTGGTCAGAACCCAGGTAGATTCATTCGAGGGGGCTCATGTGAAAGTGAATTTCTGGATTGTGAAAGCGGATACGAATAAAATTGCGGCGGAGGGCCACTCCAAATACGCATTAATATCAACTGCTAACGGGCGCCCCGTAAGAATCCCGGAAGAGATAATTCATAAATACACAATTTAATCCGAAACCGTAAACGCGGTGACTCAGTAATTCAATTAGGACGGAAAGCAGCAATCTGAGCCGGGCCGGTGAAGAGGTAAATATACCGGTCTTATTTAGTTATTGTTGAACAGATACTGTCTGGTGTATCCCGATAATAGATGTAAGTCGGAAAATTCACTTTAGCTATAGTAAATTTCTTTTCGGCCCTCTCAAAAAAATCCGAGTCATCACTGTAGCTCAGGTCTTTAAACCCGTCAAGTTCAATAAAGACTTTCTTCTTTCCGAAAAAAGTTCCCCCTATAACGCAATCGTCCAGATGTATTTCGCGTGTAAGGTCATTTTTGTCTTTCACGTACGGGTGCCCTATAATTTCAACACCTCCGTGAATAAAATCTATCTCCGGACGATCATTCAAAAATTCGACGCGCTGTTCAAGGAATTGCGGTTTCCATTCGTCATCACTGCCGAGAAATGCGATTAATTCTCCGCAGGCTGCAAGAATTCCCGCGTTTGTGGAGAGAGCCGGGCGCCGGTTAGTGTGTTTAAGATAGCGGATATTCTCCGATTGTCCTATAAAACCGTTCACTACATTAAAAGTATCATCGGTACTTCCGTCATCAACTACAATAAGTTCCCATTCTTTAAATGTCTGATTAATCACCGACCCGATTGACCGTTTAAGATATCCGGCACGGTTGAAAGTGGGCATAATTATCGAAACAAAAGGCTCGTATTGTTTGTAAACCTTCATAGATTTTTTTTCGATTCACTGTTTTTAGCTGCTGAAATATAGTTTTTTATTGAATGATTTTTTGATTAATTTCATCAACCAAAATTGAAAACAGCTCAAGAAAAGCAATGAGTTCGCGCGAGCAGAGGAACTATTTCGATATTCTTAAGAGGTATGAGCGAAAATTTGAAGCGCTAGAGCTGGAAGACTATAAAATGCTGGTTCAGCGTCATAAAGACGATGAAGATTTGGACAAACTTTCTATGCAGAGATTAAAAAATTTATACAACAAATATCACGTTAACAGAGAGAAAAAAAATTACGATCAGTTCTTCAATCCAACCGCACAAAATAATTCCGAAGATGTTTCTTCATAATTCAAAATTTTTGGTGAAATAATGAGCAATAAAGTATTACACAGGATAATTGGCGCTTTAGTATTTATAACAACTGCCTGGGCATATTTAGCGACCGTACAGCCGGGTCTCTCATTCTGGGATTGCGGAGAATTCACGGCATCGGCGTATCTGATGCAGGTGCCCCACCCGCCGGGAACTCCGTTTTTTCTGATACTTGGAAGAGTTTTTACTATGATCCCGTTTGCGGAAAGCATCGGTTTCAGGATGAACACTATCTCGGTAGTCTCCAGCGCATTCTCGGTACTGTTCTTATACCTGATCGCAGTTAAAGTGATTCAGAATTACAGAAAAAAAGATTTTGACAGTTTATTCGACGCACTTACAATTTACGTCTCGGCTGCGATAGGCGCGCTATCCTTTGCATTCAGCGACACAGTATGGTCTAACGGCGTAGAGGCGGAGGTTTATGCGAACTCAACATTTTTTATTGCGTTTGTAATCTGGCTGATGGTTGTCTGGAATGAGAAAGCCGATGAACCGGATAATGAAAAATATCTGATTTTCATCTTCTATCTCATCGGGTTATCTACCGGCGTGCATCTGATGTCAGCGCTCGCGATTGTTCCAGTTGCAATGACGGTATACTTCAGGAAATTCGCAACCGATGAAGTTATTCTTAAAAAAACAGCGATCTATTTTCTAATTCAGGCGGCAATAGTATTAATAATTGCCGCGCTTATGTGGATCTCACAGACTACAACTGTTCCCCCGTCACCGGATGAATTCGGAGCTACAGATTCCCGCTTCACTATGATTATTGCCGTAGTAAGTTTATTTTTTATGGGCGCTATGTTCAAAAAAATATTCCAGAGAAATTCATTTTACATGCCTATTATTTTCGGGGGCATCGCGCTCGTTTTTGTTTATCCCGGAATTGTGAAATATCTTCCAAAGCTTATCACCCTTATCTCTCACAACAATATTACCCTTAATATAGTAACCGTCTTTGCTATACTGGGATTGCTGGGATTCGGTGTTTACTGGACGGCAAAGAATAATAAAGCCACGGCGAATCTTGTTCTGAAATGCGCTCTCTTTGCTATCATCGGAGCCACAACGGTGGCTATGATAATTATCCGCGCTAATCAGGAACCGCCGATAAACATGAACAGTCCTAAAACAATGACGGAGCTAAATTCTTATATCAACCGCGAGCAGTATGGAGAGTTCCCAACATTTGCCAGAAGATATGCCAATGAACCTCACCAGCTAAAAATATATTCGGATTATTCAAGTGACTTCGATTTCCTCTGGCGCTACCAGATGAATCACATGTTTAACAGATATCTATTCTGGAATTATATCGGAAGAGAATCAACTTATCAGGACAGCGGAGTTGACTGGAGCGACATGTGGGGCATCCCGTTTTTCATCGGATTGTTCGGATTGTATTTTCATTTCAGAAAAGACTGGAAGACGGCATCGGTTTTTATTGTTATGTTCATCTTCCTGGGATATCTGACCGCATTCTACCAGAATCAGCAGGAACCTCAGCCGCGCGAACGCGATTATTTTTATGTCGGCGCCTTTTTTGTTTATTCCTTATGGATCGCTTTGGGAATGAGGGGAATTATTGAATTGCTCCAGGAAAAATTCAGAGAAAAAGCATTGCTGAAACCCGTTTTGGCGGGAGCTCTCTTTTTAGGCGTTGTTGCCGTACCGGTTAATATGGCTCACGCAAACTGGTTCGAACATAACCGTTCAAAAAATTATGTGCCCTGGGATTACGCATACAATCTGCTTCAGAGCGTGGAACCCAATGCGGTCTTATTTACGAACGGCGATAATGATACATTCCCTCTCTGGTTCCTGCAGAATGTGGAAGGAGTGCGCCGCGATGTGCGTGTGGCCTGTCTTTCGCTCGTAAATACACCCTGGTATGTCAAGCAGCTAAAAAACACGGAGCCCTTCGGCGCCCAGAAAATTGCTATGACTTTGACAGATGATGAAATTGATCAGATCGGTCTCCAAAGGTGGAATCCGACGGAGATGTCGATGGATGTTCCGCAGGAGATCATTAAGAAATGGAATGTTACCGACAGCGCGACAGTTAAAGACGGAAAAATTAAGTGGGTAATGCAGAATACGGGACAGTCAGGCGATATCAAATTTATCAGGGGACAGGACCTGGTTGCACTGGATATAATTATGCAGGCAAAATGGAACCGACCTGTTTATTTTGCGGTTACCTGCTCGGAAGACAGCCGCTTGAATCTGGATGATTATCTTAGAATGGAAGGGATGGCTATGCGTCTGGTTCCGAGAAAAAACAGTGACAGACGAATTGAATATATAGATGAACCGATACTCAGGAAGCAGCTCCTGGAAGAACCCGCGGGCTACAGCAAGGATTATCTGGCCGGATTTAAATTACGCGGGCTGAATGACAGCACTATCTTTTTTGATGAAAACCACGAAAGGCTGACACAGAATTACAGGAATGCTTTTATCCGCCTGGCAATATATTACCAGTACAAAGAGAGAAACAGTTCAAAAACAATAGAAACGCTCGATGCGATGGAGAATAAAATCCCCCGTTCTGTGGTTCCGATGGATTACAGAATAAAGCACGATATTTCGAAAATCTATTTCAGCGCTGGCGCATTTAAACAATACGAAATTCTCGCCAGGGAAGTAATCGATCAGGCGAAAAAGCAGATGGAATTGAATCCGAGGGATTACACAAGCTGGTATAATCCATATGACCTGCTACTCACTCATTATGAAAATTTAAAATTGTACAAGGAAGGGGTTTCGGTTCTCGTTCAGCTGCAGAATCTTGTGCCTGGTGACCAGAACGTTGCGCAGCTCCTGAATGACTTCAGAAAGAAAGCAGGGGTGGAGAAGCCGGAGATATTGCCGGAACAACTCGGAAACAGATAATTTTTTTCAGAAACGCTCTTCGGAGCGTTTCTTTTATTAATTTAACAATTAATGAAAATACTCGTTATAGCTTTATCCGGTATCGGAGACGCGCTGATGTTCACTCCTGCTCTCCAGAGATTGAGCAGTGAAATGCCTTCGGCCAAAATTGATGCGCTCGTGATGTATAAGGGAGTAAAAGATATTTATAAAGGGCTCCCGCAGATCTCCGACCTCATCTATTTCGATTTTCCAAACCGTTCCGTATTCGAATCGCTCCGTTTTGTTCTTGACCTGAGAAAAAAAAATTATGACGCCGCAATCAGTGTCTACCCTTCCAACAGAAAAGAATATAATATAATAAACAGAATTATTGGGGCGGATAAACGATTCGCGGTCGACTATCTTCATAGAAATTTTTCAAATCTTGCATTTCTTAATTCGCCCAGGATTAAGGAGGACAGCTCTCTTCATAATGTGGAAGAAAATGTAAGAATGGTGGATGCTTTAACTGATAAAAAAACAACTGAAATTCCCCCGATGCTTTTCAATCTTGATGAGTCCGACATAAAATTTGCAGATAAATTCAGGGAAGCAAATTCGATTAGCGGGGATGACCTTGTAATCGGATTCCATCCGGGATGTTCTCCGTTAAAAAATCACGAAAGACGGAGATGGGAGCTTTCCAAGTTTTCATCTCTCGGAGATAAACTGATAAAACAGTTTGGAGTTAAAATCTTAATTTTCGGTGGAGGAGACGAGCAGGCTCTCAAGGAACAGATTAGCGCCCGAATAAACTCCCCCTCGGTAATTCAGGTTAATACCGCCAGTCTCTCAAATACGGCAGCGGTTATGAAACGATGCAATCTGTTTATTACGAATGACAGCAGTCTGATGCATGTGGCGTCTGCCCTGAAATTGAACGTACTTGCTCTGATTGGACCTACGAACGTAAATTTTATTCATCCTTGGAAAACAGACTATGAGATTGCTTCACTTAATCTGGACTGCGCCCCCTGTTTTTATTATTCACCCAAACCCTTGACCTGTTACAGGAGCGATGTAAAATTTAAGTGTATAAAAGAATTGCAGGTTGATTTTGTATTCGAGAAGGCAGCTGCGCAGATCAGTAACCTGCGCCGCCGTTTAGAGACTTGATAATATATTCCGCGCATTCATCTATTTCATTAAAACATTTCAGCAACCCTGTTCTTCTTTTCTCAATCTCAATCTGTTTTTCCATCGCCGGGACGATCTCGCTCCACAATGAACCGTGACATGCAAATGGTTTTACGGAGATCATGTTTTTATTAAAATACTCCCACACCAGGGACAATTCCACAAGAGTCCCCGTTCCCCCCTGAAGCAATATGAACGCGTCCCC
>JBAYWA010000127.1:0-5619 GCA_041674325.1 Melioribacteraceae bacterium
AATCAGAACGAATTCCATTCAATCTTTATGGGATACTCTGAAGTCTCATAATAAAATCCCATTTACGCTCGGGGATTCCGTGGCTTTTCTTTACAGGGGAAATGCGGGGAGTGTTGTCTGGGCCGGGGATTTTAACGGATGGGATCCGTCGAAAGGAAATTTTAACGGGATACGTCTCGGATCAAGCAATGTATGGAGATCTGTTAAATCGTTTCCCGCGAATGCGCGGCTCGATTATAAAATCGTCTTGGGATCCTCCTGGATAATTGATCCGGATAATCAGTTTGTTCAATACAGCGGAGTGGGCACTACCAATTCGGAATTGCGTATGCCAGACTGGATCTATCCGAATGAGACAATCCGGAATCCCTCTGCCGCTCCCGGTACTGTCTCGGCATATGCTTCCATCGCAAGTAGTAATCTTTCTTATACTGTATATTATAAAGTATATCTCCCGGCAGGTTACGGGCTTGAAACAAATTTACCCGCAATTTATGTAACGGACGGACATGAATATTCCGATGACCGTCTCGGAAGTATGATAACCGTGCTTGACAATCTTATATCGGAAAAAAAGATAAGACCTGTGATTGCAGTATTTATTGATCCGCGCAGCTCTCCGGCTACGGGAGCGTCTAACAGGCGGGAGAGTGAATATACTATTAATAAAAAATTCGCCGATTTTGTCTGCGATGAATTAGTGCCGGTAATAGACTCTAATTACAGAACAATTAAATCTCCGGATGCCCGGGCAATACTTGGAACTTCGTTAGGGGGTATCAACTCAGCTTACTTTGGTTATTACCGTAATGATGTGTTCCGTCTTATCGGAATTAATTCTCCCGCATTCTGGAATAAACCCGAGATTTTTTCATTTTACGAGAACGCGGTAAATCTCCCGCTTAAAATTTTTATGAGCACCGGAACTATAAATGATACCCAGACGGAAGCTAAAAGGATGAAGGCGATCTTTGATTCCAAGGGCTACCCGAATCTATATATAGAAGTGCCCGAAGGACATTCGTGGGGAAACTGGCGCGCGCTATTAGACGAATTTCTTATCTACTTCTTTAAAGATTCAATCTCAACAGGAGTGAATAATAGAAATGAGAGGTCCGGTGAGACTAGGTTTCTTGGCAGTTATCCAAATCCCTTCAATCCGAGCACATCAATCAGCTATGAACTGAATACACCCGGATTAATCCAGCTGAAAATTTTTGACATTCTCGGAAATGAGATTGAAACGCTTATAAGCAAAAAACAAAATGCCGGCCGGCACGAAATAAAATGGACTCCGAATAATCTGTCGAGCGGAGTTTATCTCTGCCGCTTGACGGGTGATAAATTTTCCTTGGCCCGTAAAATAGTTCTGATGAAATAGAGAATTCCGGAATGAAAAAAATCATATTAGAATTATCGTTTGTCCTTCTTTTTATTTCGCAATCCAATGCAGCTCCGGGTGAGGACTGGAAGAAAAAAGAGTCCGGTAAATTTTCACTCTGCTATACGGAGAGGAATATAAATTCCATTCAGGAGTATGAAAATATTCTGATTAATGGAATTGAAGCGGTGGAGAATTATTTCGGGTTCTCTTTCAAGGCAAAATTTGAAGTCTATCTGTTCCCTTCGAGAAGCGCATTGGATGAGCAGTGGAGCCGGGACTGGAATTCCCCAGGATTCAGGTCTGAATGCTGGATGGTTGCCTCCGGTGTGGCTCACAGACTGGATCTTCTATCTTTAAACCGGTGGAAGGCCGAAGCTTGCGAACATAACGCGGAGGATATGAATCACGTCCGGAAGATATTAACGCACGAACTCGTTCATGTATTTCACGCACAGAATAATCCGGTGCCGGATTTCAGCGGTCTTGATAAGATTGGATGGTATATTGAAGGACTGGCTGTTTTAGTCTCTGGGCAGATGGATATAAAACGGAAAGCCGATCTGATAACAGCAGAAAGAGAGGGATTGCTGCCTTCAAAACTTGCAGGTGCCTGGAGCGGTAAATACCGCTATGCCGTCAGCGGTTCCTTGATCGAATTTATTGAGAAGAGATACGGAAAAGAGATAATAATCAAAATCCTGGTCTGCAAAACAAATTCCGAGATTCTTGAGATACTTAACCTTGATGAAGAAAAACTGATAAACGGATGGAAAAACTCAATTAAAACCGCCTCTTCTAATTAAATTTGACAGGAATGAAAACTATATCCTGGCGATAGGCTCTTACTGAATGGAGAGAAAACTATATTAATAATTTACAGAATAGTGACTCTGAACCGATTAGTAATTCGCGCTCAAATTCTTTAAAATTGAGTTGAAGATTCATTCGAATATGGACAATACCGGAACGCTTATCCCTCCGGATAAGAGATATCAAAGCATATATTGGTTAGATTAGTAATCATTTTCACCGGCTGAACAGGCCGTTACAGAAAGATAAATATTTATAATTTTGTGAAGTTCAATTTATAATGGAGAAGAAATGTTTAATAATATTATGAAAACTATCTCCGCATTAGCAATTGTATTGCTGATCGGAGGGTGCGGAAAAGGGAAAACATCCCTTACCGTCGCCGGCTCAACTGCATTCCAGCCGTTCGCGGAAAAACTTGCCGATCAGTATATGAATTCTCATCCCGATATCTCCGTTACCGTCCAGGGAGGCGGATCTGCAGTCGGAATTCAGTCCGCGAATTCGGGAGCCGCTCAAATAGGGATGGCAGATCTGGTGGCTCTGCCGGAAGATGCAAAAGGATTAACCGCAACAATTGTAGCCAAAGACGGAATTGCAATAGTTGTAAGTCCTTCCAATCAGATTGACGGTCTTACTACTGATCAGGTGCGCGATATTTTCAACGGAAAAATTACAAACTGGAAAGAGGTCGGTGGAATTGATGCCCCCATTACTGTTGTATCGCGTGAAGCCGGTTCAGGAACCAGATCTTCATTCGAACAGATTCTCGCGAATGTGAATCTGAAAAGGGACGCTCTGATTCAGGATTCAAATGGTACAATAAGAGAAACAGTTGCTAATGATGCCAATTCGATAGGTTATCTTTCTCATGGTTTGATAAATGAAAAGATCAAGGCCTTAAAGGTTGACGGCGCAGAGTGCACCTCGGAAACAATAATTGCAGGGAATTATAAATTGGTAAGACCAATCTTTCTGCTTGTAAAGGGAACTCTGGAAGGTGAAACAAAAAACTTTATAGACTATATACTTTCTGAAGAAGGTCAAAAGACTATCGTGGCGGATGGACTTCTGCCGGCGAAATAACTAGGGTCCTGAATGAAGCCTTTCGGAGAGAAACAAGTCAAAGGACTTCTGATGATCACCGCTTTCTCGGCAATATCTATATTGCTGCTGATTGCGCTGTTCATTATTAATGAAGGATTGCCATTCATATTCAGTTATGGTTTAAAAGAATTTCTACTCTCCTCCGAGTGGCAGCCGCAGTTGGGCAAATTCGGAATTTACCCTATGATAGTGGCTTCGCTCTGGGTTACTTTAGGAGCTATGATTGTAGGGGCGCCACTTGGTGTAGGCGGGGCGCTATTTCTCAGCGAGTATACTCCCAGATCTGTAATGAGAATTATTAAACCGACCATCGAACTGCTGGCGGCAATTCCCTCCGTAGTTTATGGTTTTATAGGCGTAATGGTTCTGGCTCCTATTATAAGAGACAACTTCGGCGGACCGGGACTCTCTCTCCTCTCCGCATCGATTATTCTCGGCATAATGATTCTTCCGACAATAGTCAGCATTTCGATCGATTCGATTCTGGCGGTTCCTCAATCGTACAGGGAGGGATCATTGGCTCTTGGAGCCACTACCTGGCAGACTATTCATATGGTCACCATTAAGGCGTCTAAATCCGGAATCATTGCTAGTATTATTCTGGGACTGGGAAGAGCTATTGGTGAAACGATGGCGGTAATTATGGTCGCGGGAAATTCAGTCAACATTCCAAATTCTCCTCTGGATTCGGTGAGAACTTTAACAGCGAATATTGCATTGGAGATGAGTTATGCCACCGGAATGCACCGCCAGGCACTTTTTGCGACTGGAGTAATTCTCCTGGTTGTAATCATCATTCTTAATTCTATTGCCAGTGTTGCTATCAGAAAAAGGATTGCCAGGAGATGAGGATTCATCCCAGATATACTCAGCGCGGGGCGATTGTAATACTTGGCGGAGCTACTCTGCTTACGATTATAATTTTACTTTTTATAATCGGATTTATACTGGAAAAAGGATTGCCGGTTCTGAGCATAGATTTTCTCACCACTAATCCTGAGAATATGGGAAAATCCGGAGGAATATTTCCCACACTGATTGGAACCATTATCCTTCCGCTTCTTGCAATCATTATTGCAACGCCGCTTGGAATCTTTACTTCAGTTTATCTTTCCGAATACACGAAAGAATCCAGAGCCACAAAAATTATCCGTTTCGGAACAGACTGTCTTGCCGGCATTCCCTCAATAATTTTCGGATTATTCGGGTATATCTTTTTCGTTATTACTCTCGGATTGGGGTGGTCGATTCTTTCGGGAGGATTGACATTGGCGGTAATGATACTCCCGACAATTATCCGGACCTCCGAAGAAGCCATCAGGTCAGTCCCTAATTCATACCGTGAAGTAAGTTTCTCATTAGGAGCCACAAGCTGGCAGACGGTCAAAAAAGTAATTTTACCTAACGCACTTCCGGGAATTGTTACAGGAATTATGCTTAGCATCGGCCGTTCCATCGGTGAAACAGCCGCAGTGATTTTTACAGCCGGATCATCGTTAAGAATTCCCGACTCGCTTCTGGATTCAACGCGTACAATGGCGGTCCATTTTTATATCCTCGCGCGCGAGGGGATTTCGGCGGAAAACGCATACGGAACAGCGGCTACTCTTATCATTGCCGTACTGCTTGTAAATGTTTCCGCTTATTGGCTGATGAACCGGTTCATCTCTAAAAGAAGTTAGTATTAAGGCGCCCCGATGAAAGCAAAATTTCAAATAAAGGATTTCAGTTTCTATTTTAATAAAGAGAAAGTTTTAAAGCAGATAAATTTTGATATAGAGGCCAACAGTATACTGGGGATAATCGGTCCTTCGGGCTCCGGTAAAACCACATTCCTCCGTTCATTAAACAGAATGAACGATTTGGAATCGGGGACCCGGATAGAGGGAGCTATGCTTCTGGATGAAATCGATATCTATAGTCCGCAATATGATGTTGTGGCGCTGCGTAAAAAAGTCGGAATGGTTTTCGCAATGCCGGTCCCCCTTCCGATGAGTATCTATGAAAACGTAATTTTTGGTCCGCGTCTATCTGGAGTGAGTGATAAAATCCGGCTGGATGAATTGGTGGAAAAAAGCCTCACATCAGCCTTCCTGTGGGAAGAAGTTAAAGACAGACTTAACAGTTCCGGAATGCGCCTCTCCGGAGGGCAGCAGCAGAGGCTTTGTCTGGCCCGGGTGCTTGCTATGGAACCGGAAGTGATTCTACTCGACGAGCCCTGTTCCGGATTGGACCCTATATCAACGGCAAAAATTGAGGACGCTCTGACTGTTCTTAAAAGTGATTTCACGATTGTACTGGTGACGAATAATACTAAG
>JBAYWA010000128.1:0-5604 GCA_041674325.1 Melioribacteraceae bacterium
GATTATTAATTATAATATTCGGCTGAAGCGATCTTACATAATTATAAAGTTCGCGGCCGTATTTTGTGTTCCATGTATTTTCCCACTCGCCGTCGAACCATAAAACGCTAATGTCGCCGTAATTTGAAAGCAGTTCTTTCAGTTGAGCTTTCATATATTCGAAGTAGCGGTTAAAATCCGCGCCATCGGAGGTCCGGGTTGTTTCCCACTCTCTTCTGGGAAGGTAATCCGGATGATGCCAATCCATAATTGAATGGTACCAGCACATTTTCAATCCCTCTTTACGGCAGGCGTTGGCCAGTTCTTTCAAAATGTCCCGTTTGAAAGGAGTGGCAGTAACGTTAAAATTGGAGTGTTTCGAATCGAACAGCTGAAATCCGTCGTGATGCTTGGAGGTGATTACTATATATTTCATTCCGGCAGCTTTAGCCATTTTAACCCATTGGCCGGCATCAAATTTAACGGGATTGAATTGGTCTACGAATTTATCATACACTTCGATAGGAATTTGCGCGGAGGTTCTGATCCACTCTCCGTATTCTGTTTTGTCATTCCATTGGCCGGCGGGGACCGCGTATAAGCCCCAGTGAATAAATAATCCGAACCGAGCGTCCCGCCACCATTTCATCCGGGCATTCCGCTGTTCGGTTGTTTCTTTTGTGAAATCCTGGGATTGGAGGGAAATCAAGGAGATAAAAAAAAGCAATATCAGGTTTCTCATAATTCCTCTTTTTCATTTAATGCCGGAGATTTAAACATCAATACCTGCAATTTCCGGTAATTGAAAAAATTACTCAACGATTATTTCATCGATGAATATCCAGCTTTTGCCACCCGCCCCAGGGTGCCAGTCGGGGCATCTGCCAACATTGACGGCCACTACTTTTACGTAGCGTGCTTTTAACCTCTCAAAACTTACCAAAAAATCGCGGAGTATTGCATCAGAAGTTTTTTGAGGAAATTCATTTACGAGTGTACCTGCCTCTGTAAAATTTATATTGTCGGATGATACAAAAAATTGTATCCCGGTCGGGAAAAATATCCAAGACGTTGCATCCTGGAGGCAGCCCAAAATTATCCGGGAGATATAACGGCTCTCTCCGAGATCGAGCGTTGCATTGAAGTCGGCTTCCTCATATCCCTGCCATTGACCGTCGCGGAAATTTATTGTGCCTCTTACTCCGTTGACAAGTGAATTCAATCCTCCCGCGCTGTATCTATCGCTGAAAGGATTTGTAACAGATACTTTTGAATTGAGAGCCCTGTGTATTGTGAAAGAGAGGGAAAGGGGACTTCCGACCAGATGATTCTTCTTGACAACGGAGGCTTTTAATGTAACGCTTTCTTTAATTCTAACGGGAACGCTGTATGGTTCAGAATTCAGATTCGGCTCTTTGCCGTCGGTCGTGTAAAAGATTTTTAAATCCGGCTGTGCCGGTTTCAGAGTAATGGCAAATTCATTTTTATTTTCGTCAAAAAGAGATGAATGAATTATCGCTTTCCCTTCGAGTCCGAAATTAATTCCCATGGCGGAAAGGAGATGATAATGATTCTGGAGACGAGAATAAAAATCTTCGAAATTCTTATTTTCTTTATTAATCCAGAAAACTTCGGCTAGCGCAAGTATTCTGGGAAAAAGCTTGCCGTCTATTGAGTTTTCCGGAGCGTGTTCTGTCCACATATTTGCTTCGCTTCCAAGCACAAAATGGGCTTCCCGGACCTGGAGTTCCCCGGGAACCGGATCGAATGAATAGCACGCTCTTAAATCAAGATTTTCTGCTTCGGCATTGAGATACGTATGAGATGCGGGTGATGAAATTGAATAGTGACCCATTCTGGCGGCTTCAATAGTGCCGTTGAAGCTTTGCCATGATTGAACGGTTGCTCCGGGCGCGGGACCGCCTTCCAGAATTTCGTCCCAACCGATTATTTTTTTCCTTTTCTGAGAAAGGAAATTCGAAATCCTTTTGATGAAATATGTCTGAAGTTCTTGCTCGTCTTTCAATCCTTCGGATTGAATTCTTTGCCGGCACCCGGGACACTCTTTCCACCTGTCTTTGGGAACTTCATCTCCGCCGATATGAATATATTCGCCCGGGAAAAGTTCACATACCTCATTCAATACATTCTGAAGAAAAATAAAAGTAGAATCGCTTCCCGCGCAATAGACATCCTTCATTACTCCCCAAATGGTTGAGACTTCAAAGGGTCCTCCTGTGCAGGAATTCTCGGGATAGGCCGCAAGAGATGCCTGACAATGCCCCGGCATCTCAATTTCCGGGACTATTGTAATAAACCTGCTTTTCGCATACGCAACAATCTCTTTTACGTCTGACTGAGAATAAAAGCCTCCATAAACGGTTCCGTCGGCTTCTCTGCGCCATGCTCCTACGCCGGTAAGTTTCGGATATTTTTTTATTTCGATACGCCAGCCCTGATCGTCTGTAAGATGCCAATGAAAAATATTGAATTTATACCGGGCGAGAATATCGATGTAACGTTTTACGAAATTCTTGCTCATAAAATGTCTTGCGCAATCGAGATTTAATCCGCGCCAGTTGAATCTAGGCGAATCGATAATCCGGCAGCACGGAATATTTATCTCCGATTCTCTCATTTGTCCGGAAGAGGAGCAGATTTGAATCAATGTCTGAATACCTCTGAATAATCCCTCTTCTTTTGCTGATGATACCACTATCTGTTCCGGCTCTACCGATAATTCATACTCCTCACTGCCCGAGTCTAATTGCGGTTTTGTCAATTTAAGAAGGATTGATGATCTGCCGGCCGGCTTATTCACTTTTAATTTAATTCCCGTCAATTCTAATATCTGACCGCAGAAATAATCATTCAGATGGGAAATTTCGGCAGAGGAGATAATAACTGTAGATGCCGATAATGTGAACCGGCCCTTTTTCACCTCAATTTTCTGCGGCCGGGGAATTAAATTGATTTGAGCCTCCGCAATAGAAGCGATGCTGATAAAAAAAATCAAAAATAACCGAAGAGTTGAATATTTCATCCGCATATTTATCTCACAGGATTGACATCTGATATTTTTAATGTAATGACTTCGTATGGTTTCAATCTTAGGGGTTCATTTAAAACCTTCAATTCGTCCTCATCACCGTTACTCAGATAAATTATCGATTCCGGCTTGCGATACCGGTCTAATACGGCGATGGATAATTTATCCGTCGGATTATAAAGCCGCAGTATAATTGAATTGCGGTTGTAGGAGGGCCGTATAGAAGTAATAACAACATCAGTGTTCTCGTTAAGCAGGGGAATTGGAGAAGTATCCTCCTCTTTCAGATCCCCGAATGCGGCAATGAGCTGCTGGCTCTGTTCAACACCGAAGCGGTATGAGTCTATATAACTGAATTTATCGTGAATCCGGAGCGCGTATTTGAAAAGAACGGGTCCCTCCTGTGCGGCGTGAAAGTTAGTATGCCAGGAATTATTCATTACCCAGGAAAAAATTTTTGATGAAGAAGAAGTTTTTGCCGCCCAATCCTGACCTTCGGGTTTAATCCAGTCTTCAGCGTTCATTCCGCCGATCTCAACAAAAGGGGCATCGATTGTTGCAAGTGTAATCCCGCGCTTTTCATCGGATATGTCAATCCACCGCTGGAGTGTAAAGTAATTTTTATTCGCCCCTTCCAGCTGGTCTTTTTCCGGTTGAATCACTGACCACGCCAGATCCATCCTATTAACAGGATTTTTGATATTGAAAGGGAAAGCAAATCTTATATTTTCTTTTTCAAAAACTTTCTTCTTATCGATATTGTTCAGTATCTCTATCTTATTAAGAGTGCGGAAGGAGCGAACTTCACTTAATAGTCCGTTAGTTCCGGGCGGAACAGATTTGAATTGTATTGAATTTACAACCGGGCCTATCTCCTTCGGAGCCGCTGATGATTGGCCGCCGAATTTTTTGTTTGAAGCATTTCTCCCAGTGCTTATAAATTCGTTGAATCCATAACTGTTTTTATCAAAGAAAGAAGCCAGTTCTTTGGTAAGCACGGTCGATATCCAATCATTTCCGGCGAGCTTTTCTGGTTCCGAAGATATATTGCCGGAAAATTTTTTAACGAAGCGGAATTTTTTGAATCCAAGCGCCGGAACATCCTCCGCAATAAATACAATTTCTCCGGTTGATAATCTTTGAGTAGGAATTTGTTTGCCGGATGAATCAACCAGAATCCCTCCCGCAGATTTGATCTCAGGTGAAACGGTGACCAGGTCGCTGCGTTTCCATGAAGAGGAATTCCAGACGGTTATGGATTCCACCGAATCATTTTTAACGCTTTTCCGAAAGGCAAAATCATTATACAGCTTTTGTGCTAGGCTGTCCGCCTTATATGAATACGATTTTTTAATATTCCACTGGTTTTTTACGGATTTCAATTCAGGTTCCGAAATGCTGTTCCATGCACCCCACGTATGCTCGGAAAAAAGGAGAACATATTTCCATGCCTCATTAAAAATTTCTGACGGATAATCGGTGCGGTTTGTTAGAGTGTATAAAATTTCCAGCTGGGTCAGCAGTTCTGCAGTTCTTCTATTAAGAGCTGTTTCTCTTGCCGTGGATCCGGCCCCATCCTCCCAGTACGGGGTAAAGTCGCCGCCGTATTCTGGAATTTGTTTCTGATATTTCTTTTCGAAATCTTTAAACATCTCAGATGTCGTAGCAATTTTAAATTTTGGCGTTTCGTGCGATTCATTCCACTGATATACAAAATGAGAGAGGGATGAATCCGGAAAACCATTATCGCCGCCGATATTATACCTTACATGAACCATATCGTATGGATAATTTACCTTGTCGAGTTCATCCAGATATTTTGCTATGGGGCTTATCTCGTCCCGTGTCAGGCGCCATCGATGAAACCAGGAATACCCTTTGGCCGCCATCCAGACCAGAATTCTCTTCCCGCCCGAAGGGGATCTCCAGTAAAACGGTTTGTCCCCCCAGATTTTAAGAGTATTGCCGATACGGTCAAATTCATTCGGTCCAACGGAAAAGTATTTTATTCCGTTATCAGCAAAAGCCTGAACCGTTCCCCAGGTATATCCGGGAATATCTGATATCATCGCACTCTCGATATTTATACCGGTCTCTTTTTCAAGCCGATTCGAATAATCAACCAATCGGTAAAGCTCTTCGGGTCTGCAGAGGGCAGTCATAACATTTACATACGTGGCGTCAAGCCCAATCCATCCTTTCTTAACCGCGTCTAAAAATCCGGTTCTTTTTTCGGGATATTGCTCCAGATAACTTTTTACGGCCCAGAGCACTTCAACATTCCATTTGAACAGGGAGCCCTCCGGGTAGTCCCGGGACTTTTTTGAAAATTCAATAGCTTTTTCAATGTTATCCCAATGTTTTTTTTCAACCTCGGTCTGCAGATCCGTGTAACCGATATCCACGTGCGCGTGCGGAATAAGATAGAATGTTATTTTCCTTGCGGGATCAATTGTAAAAAGATGTTCCGTTCTCTTTCCATTTATCTCTATGATGACTGATTTATCGGTTTTTGCGGGCGGTGCGTTATAGTTGATATAAAAATCGTTCATGCCGAGTGTAAGAAGGGAAGAGAA
>JBAYWA010000129.1:0-5603 GCA_041674325.1 Melioribacteraceae bacterium
AGTATTCTTGAACGGCGATTCAAGATTTCAGCAGTTTGCAGGGAGCGGATTTATAACGGATGAACATTCATTCCCGATACCTCTCAAAAAGGGAGTGAATAATCTTATGCTTAAAATATTTCAAACGGATGGTACGTGGGCTTTTTCTTTCAGATTGTCAGGATGTGAGGTGCGAAGTCGTAAAAATCGTTATAAAATAATTGAGGAATAATTTGAACTATGAGATTTAAACTCATACTCGTTCATTTGTTGGCGGCAATCACTTTAGTTCATCCACAGGAAATAGGGCCTCTGGATATGGCAAAAAAAGTTGCCGGAAGAATTATACAGGAGGCACCGTTTGAACTGACTGAGACAAAACAGAAATCAGCTGTCAACCTTGAAGTGCTCGTATTTAATGAGGCCATAAAATCCGGCAAGAGTAAATCTGCATTTGCGTTCTCTAAAATTTCGGTTAATGATAATGTGCGTCTGAATTTCGGTATTAGCTATTCCGCGCCATTCAGACTTTGGATAAACGGTGAAAAAATACTTGAGAGTAAAAGAGCTTCAAAATTTCATTTTAAGGAGATAGCATACGGCCTGTTCGTTTTCATGGACTCTTTTGTTGTTGATCTTGTAAAGGGGGATAATAGAATTGTTGTTGAATCAGAATTAAAAGGCAATCCTTATATCTATATCAGGGAGATTACATCCTCCGACGAAAGTGTAAAGGCGAAATTCATCCCCGTAATCCGCGAAATTCAAAGTACATGGGCGTGGATATTTATTCCCGCAGAAAAACTAACCCGCATTTCCAGGGATTCATATCCCCAAAAAAGTTTTTTGGATAGCTTATATGCCGGAATGATAGCTAAAAAAGGAATTATAGCTTCTCCACTCGTTAAAAACTTGAAAAAATTAGCATTGAAAGATGCCAGCACATTTAAGAAGGACTCATTTGCCGATTGGAATTATCCAAACGGTATTATGATGATGACACTGCTCAACCTCTCGAACTATTCAGGTGATTTCCGTTTTACTCAGTTCGTCAAAAAATATTGTGATTTTGTATATGATAACATTCCGCTTTTCAGAAAACAGTATTTCGCCGACCACGATTTGAGAGGCAGTTTGCACAGGATATTTCGAAAGAGCATGCTGGATGATGCCGGATCTCCGTCATTTCCTTTTATCCAGTTAGCCGTTGAAGAAAAGCAAAAGAGACATATGCCGATTGTTAAAGAGATGATTAAATATGTTTCGGTGGAACAGATGAGATTGAATGACGGAACGCTTTGCCGCCCGGAGCCTGAGCGCTTCACCGTCTGGGCCGACGATTTGTTCATGTCAGTCCCTCTGCTTTTGCGTGCGGCGAAATTATCAGGCAGTCGAAAATATTACGACGACGCCGTAAAACAGATAATTAATTTTAATAAATATCTTTTCGATGACAATAAAAATCTGTACAAACACGGATGGTTCAGTCGGACTCAGGAAAGATCGAAAGTCTTTTGGGGACGCGCCAATGGTTGGATTATTTGGGCCGAATCTGAAGCGTTGCTTTATCTGCCTAAATCCCATCCTTCTTACGGACTAATCGAAAAAATATTCTCAGATCATATTCTGGGAATTGTGAAATTGCAGGATGAGAGCGGAATCTGGCATCAGATACTTGATGATTCATCATCATTCGGCGAAACCTCATGCACTGCAATGTTTATAACCGGTTTGGCGAGAGGGATCGTTAACGGGACCTTGGATGCCAGTCTGAGCAGTTCCGTTTTTAAGGCTTGGAAGTCGATTCTGCCGAATATTTCGCCGGAAGGGATAGTCAAAGATATTTGCTGCGGCACAGGTATCGGGTACGACGATGAATTTTATAAATCAAGAGCAAGACTTGACAATGATCCGAGAGGATTAGGAGCTGTTATAACTGCTGGCATTGAAGTGGACCGATTGAAAAAATATCTGGCTGAAAGGTAATACTAAGTTTTTATTAATTCCCGGTTAATCTAATTATGAGGCATCTTAATGGAATATGAGGCATTAAAAGTGTTCAATGTAGACAAATTAAAAGTGGTGATAACAGGCAGCAGACAGGAGTTAGGATTAATTTCGGCAAAATATGCCGTGGATTTAATTAAGGAATTGCTTGCGCAAAAAACAGAAATAAGAATAATTTTCGCGGCAGCGCCGTCACAAAATGAATTTCTGCATGAGCTGTCGCTCGATAAATCTATAGAGTGGCATAGAATTATCGCTTTTCATATGGACGAGTATATTGGTTTGCAAGCTCAGTCACCCGAGCTGTTCAGAGTTTATCTGGAAAAACACATATTTTCGAAAGTGAATCCAAAGCAAATCAATCTTATAGATTACTCAGCGGCAGATCCGGATTCCGAATGCAGACGCTATGAAACATTGCTGAAAGAAAAACCAATTGATATTGTTTTCATGGGAATCGGCGAGAATGGGCATATTGCTTTTAACGATCCGCCTGTAGCGGAATTTAATGACCCAAAATTCGTCAAAATTGTCGAGCTTGCCGATAAGTGTAAAATTCAGCAAGTGAATGATGCCGGTTTTAAAACGATTGACGAAGTTCCATCAACAGCTTTCACCCTCACTATCCCGGCGCTTATATCCGGCACATATCTAATTGTCGCGGTTCCCGGTTCCCGTAAAGCGGAAGCGGTTTATAAAACATTATATGAATCAATCAACACAACATGTCCGGCATCAATTCTCAGAACACACTCCAATGCGGTATTATTTCTGGATAAAGATTCTTCATCGCTCTTGAATTGAGAAATAAATTACGCGGATCAATTGCATTGGGAAATGACTAATAAAATATTTCTCTGTCACAAATTTATTTAATAAGGAGTGATAATATTAATGGAAATGCACCGTAATCAATACAAGTCAATAATGACCGCCACATTATTAGCTGTATTAATTATCTTTTCTGCTATTGCTGCGTCAGCACAGACTTTGAATCTTAAAAACGAATATGCTCTGACTCTTAAAGAAATGTGCGATGCGCTGATAAATGTTCAGATAACCGATAATCTTGAGAAGGATTACGGAGCATTACAATGTGAATATTGTAGCGTCTTGCACACCAGAGCGGCAGAGGCAATTTTTCCATTTTCGGTAATGTACCGGATTAGCGGTGAGAAAAAATATCTCGAAGCTGCTCTTCGATTAGGCCGCTGGCTGATTTCACAGCAGCAGAGTGACGGTAGCTGGAAAGAAACTCCTGAAGAATGGACGGGAACAAGTACTGACCAATTATTGATGCTGGCTCTTACGTATTCATTTCTTGAAAATGAAATTGAGAATGATGAAAAATCTTCCTGGAAAAATTCTTGCGAAAAAGCCGGCGATTATTTGGCCGCTGTTATGAGTCCGGAATTCGCGAGTATAAATTATGTGGCTACTACAACAGCTTCATTGGCCGCGCTTCACAGGATAATTCCTAAAGAGATATACCTTGAGAAAGCTAAGGAATTGGCCAGCCGTGTAATTTCGAAAATGGATGCCGACGGCTTCATCAACGGTGAAGGGGGAAGGAGCAATAACATTAAGTCCGGTGTTGATCTTGGATATGATATGGAGATGTCTCTATGGGGTTTGGGCTATTATTCAAAATTAACCGGAGACGCATTGGTTGATAATTATGTTAAGCATTCCCTCAAAAATCATCTCTATTTTATCTATCCGGATGGTTCCATCGATAATTCATGGGGGATACGCTCAAATAAATGGACGAATTACGGAAGCGCGACTTCTGACGGCTGTCAAATATTATTCGCATTATACTCAGATGAAGACCCCGTCTACTCATCGGCTGCCTTTAAAAATCTCAGGTTTCTGAGAAAGTGTATGAAAAGAGGATTCGTCGGTTACGGTGCGTTGCATTGGGAGATTTTCGGCAAGCCGCTATGTATCTATCCAACCTTTACAAAGGCTAAAAATATTTCAATTGCTCATACGCTTTTGAAAGATGAATTAATAGATCCAGTTCTTCTCCCAACGGAAAAAACAGGATGGATTAAATACTTTAAAACCCTGGATGTAGTAGAACTTAGAACAGATAATATTATGGCAACTATAACCTCCTACGGTTATAAGGACTACAAAGCAAACTTTAAAAGTAAATACATGTATCGTCCTTCAGGAGGGGCTGTTTCAAATTTATGGGTCAAAGATCATGGTTATCTGCAGGCTTCCAGCGTAACAAAATATTCCCGCCCCGAACCAATGAGTTTTCCGGAAGCGCCAGGTATTATCTCCCTCTCACCAAGGATTGAATTTGGTGATACAGCCGGTTATTTTACAAATCTCTTCGAATTTGATAGTAAGTTAGAAATTGTAAGTAATAATAAAAATTTGTATTCAGTTTCTGCAACAGGAGAACTGAAAGATAAAACATGGTCCATGGGCGGAGTAGGATATCAATATGATTATCACTTCGATGACTCATCTTATAGTAAAACAATTACCCTGATATACCATGATGCCTGGCCCGAGATAAAAATTATTGAGCCGTTTATCAATTATCCGGGGATGACTTTTACGAAAAAAGGGAAGTCGAAAGTCATAATCGCCTCCCGTAAAAAGAAATTTGAATTTATTCTGCACGACGATGATGCAGAACTCATATTGGGTAGAAACGAAGACAAGTATTGGTCACCATATCCGGCACTCAGGGCTTATCCAATAGAAATTATTGTTCCGCTGCCTGTTTCAGGATTCATAAAAAAAATCTCATATGAAATAAGGATAGTTGAATAACCATGATTAAGAATAATTCTGTATCTCATATAAACAGGACAGATAATGAAAAATAAATTACTGGTTTCCATAATTGCTGCCATACTTCTTAATATTGTATCGGTAAACGCCCAGATCAGTTCGGTGGGCAAAAAATATCCGGCCGAGAGAAAAACATGGGTAGATGATTCAACCAAGTTTGAAATTTCACAGTTGACTAATAAGGGCAGAAACTGGCATTTATACTTCAATATTGAATCATTTATTGATGATGATAACATAATTATTTTCTCCACCCGCTCGGGCAGAACAAATTTGTTTAGAATGAATTTAATAGACGGAACAATGACTCAGATGACGGATGAGACTGATTTGAAGCAAAATGTTTGGCATTATCCCTCGCAAAAACAATTATTGTATTTCAATGCGGACACCTTAAAAATTCTTAACACAGATAATTTAACTAATTCTGTCTTTTTTGTATTCGACACATTGAAGCCGGAATCATTTGCGGTAACATGCGACGGCAAATGGCTGGTTTACTCTGCAAATAGGAACCCCGGATTTACAGTGAATCACAGTACCGGACCCTATGCACTCTTCAAGATGGAATTTGCCACAAAGAAAATTTTTCAGATTTCTCCCGATTATGGTTTTAAGATGAGCCATGTCCAGACAAGCCCTGTTGATCCTGCACTGATTTCATATTGCTGGCAGCATCAATACCGCCCAGAAGGCGAAGGGATTGTTGGAAACACACCTGTCAGAATCTGGTGGAACCATATCGATGGTCTAAAAGGTGGACCGGTCGTACCGCAGGAATTGGGATTGCCCAGAACACA
>JBAYWA010000130.1:0-5598 GCA_041674325.1 Melioribacteraceae bacterium
GCGAGAACGAAGTCGTTTTCCGTAACTCCCCCGGCACTGTGAGTGGATAATGTAATTTTCAATTTATTCCAGGAATGGAGCAGTAAATCGGGGTGATGCTCCATTTTTTCAGCTTCAAATGATACTTTGACCATAAAGGCCACAGCATCAGCGAAACTCTTCAATTTAAACTCTTTTACAATTGAATCATCCACATAAAACCAGCTGTTCAATGTCTCTATTTTTTCTCTTATCTCATCGGAGTTAAGTAATTTCATTTAGTTAACTTTCGGGATTTATTCAACAGTTTCTTTTTCCTGATTATCCAGTTCTTCCGACTCCGAAGTTTTTCCGGCTACAAAGAAGAGCTCATCGCTCCCTTTCTTGTATTTTACAATTATTTTATCCCCCTCCTTAAAATGTGATAAGAGGAGTTCTTCTGCCAGAGGATCCTCTACATATTTCTGGATAGCTCTCTTCAAGGGTCGTGCTCCGTACTTTGGATCGAATCCTTTATCAGCCAGAAATTCTATAGCAGATTTGTTCAGATCCAGACTCATTTTATTATCCGCGATACTTTTCATCAGTTCTTTCATCTCAATTGAAATAATCTGCTTAATATCATCCTTATCGAGATTCCTGAAGACGATTGTTTCATCCAGACGATTGACAAATTCCGGATTAAAGAGTTTTTTCATAGCATCTTCAACGGTATTCTTCATATATGAATATTGATCGGATTCCGACTCGCCGCCGAATCCGAATCCTCCTGTTGATTTTATATCTCTCGTCCCGATATTTGAAGTCATTATTATTATCGTGTTCTTGAAGTCTACTTTTCTTCCCAGACTATCTGTGAGTGTTCCGTCATCCAATACCTGTAAGAGCAGATTAAAGACATCCGGATGAGCTTTTTCAATTTCATCAAAGAGAACAACCGAATAAGGTTTTCTGCGTACCCTCTCGGTCAATTGACCTCCTTCATCATATCCCACATATCCGGGAGGCGCCCCGACCAATCTGGAAACGGCAAATTTTTCCATATACTCACTCATATCGATACGTATTAATGCTTCTTCCGTATCGAATAAATACCTTGCAAGTTCTTTAGCCAATTCGGTCTTGCCGACTCCGGTAGGACCTAGAAATATAAATGTGCCAATCGGTTTTGATGGGCGTTTAAGTCCGGCACGTGTTCTTCTAATGGCTTTTGAAAGTTTTAAAACTGCCTCATCCTGACCCACAATTCTTCCCTTCAGAGCAGTTTCCATCTTCATGAGTTTATCAGACTCAGCCTGAACCACTCTTGTTACCGGGATGCCGGTCATCATCGAAACTACTGTTGCCATGTCATCTTCACTTACATCATAAATAATATCTTTTGTTTTAGTGTCCCACTCTCTTTTCGCAATTTCGAGATCAGATTGAAGTGTTCTTTCTTTATCTCTTAAACGGGCAGCTTCCTCATAATCCTGCTGTTTTACAACCTGAATCTTCAGCTGTTTAATCTTTTCTACTTCTTCTTCGAGTCTTAATACCTCCTCAGAGACAGTAAAATTACCCATATGCACACGGGAGCCGGCTTCATCAAGTACGTCTATAGCTTTATCGGGCAGATGCCGGTCGGTTATATATCTTTCGCTGAGCCGGACAGCAATTTCGATAGCCTCTTTTGAGTAGCGCACATGATGGTGTTCTTCATATTTAAATTTGATATGTTCAAGTATCTGAATAGTCTCATCAAGTGAAGGGGGATCCACCATTACCTTCTGAAATCTCCTGTCGAGCGCACCGTCTGTCTCTATATATTTACGGTACTCATCAAGTGTAGTGGCTCCGATACATTGAATATCTCCCCTGGCCAGAGCGGGTTTAAACATATTTGAGGCATCCAGAGAACCGGAAGCGCCTCCCGCACCGACAATGGTATGCAGTTCATCAATGAACAAAATCACATCGTCAGCTTTTTCAAGTTCGGTCATCAGGGCTTTCATTCTCTCTTCGAACTGACCCCGGTATTTAGTCCCGGCTACCAGTCCCGCCAGGTCAAGAGTAACAACGCGTTTATCCTGAAGTATACGGGGTACTTTTTTCTGAATAATCCTTAGCGCCAATCCCTCGGCTATTGCGGTTTTTCCTACACCCGGTTCGCCTATGAGTACAGGATTATTCTTCTTTCTACGGCTAAGGACCTGAGCAACGCGTTCAATCTCCTTTTCGCGTCCTATTACCGGATCAAGTTTATCCTCAATAGCTAGTTTTGTAAGATCGCGACCGAAATTATCGAGTACCGGAGTTTTAGTTTTTTCAACTTTTTTACCCCCCGCAAATTGCGGCTGGGCTGCGGTTTTGGCCGGATCTTTACTGCTTAATATATTATTCAACTCAGCGCGGGCGTTATCGTACGTCAAATTAAACTGATGAAGAATCTGTGTTGCTATATTATCCTCGTCCCTTAACAGCGAGAGGAGAATATGCTCCGTACCAATAATATCGGATTTATAAATTTTTGATTCTATCTGGGTAATTTTCAATACTTTTTCGGCCTGTTTAGTTAACGGGATATTACCGATAGTCAGTGTTCCGCCTGCAGTCCTGACAGTATCTTCAATTGATTTTTTAAGTTTAACTAGATCAACCTCGAGATTACGCAGAATTCGAACCGCCACTCCCTGTCCTTCCCTGATTATTCCAAGAAGAAGATGTTCTGTACCGATGTAATCATGTCCGAGTCGTAGAGCTTCTTCGCGGCTTAATCTGATTACTTCCTGAACCCGCTCCGAAAAATTGCCTTCCATATCATTCCTTCCATTATTCTATATGTGTAAACAGAATCACTGTTCATTTGGTTTCCAATGCAAATATATAGATTGATTGAACCCATATCAAGGAACAATAAAATTCATACTATCCGAAAAGTTATCTTTTTGCTTAGATTGTAATAGTCATATTGAATTGATATTTTGCGTCTACTTTAATCAAGGAGAATAATGATGGAAGCACTTACCGGTATTTCAATTTTGATAATCGTCGTCTCAGTAATCGTTTTAATGATGATTTTATATTTCGTACCTCTCGGGCTCTGGATAACAGCTTATTTCTCGGGTGTTAAGGTTAATATATTTAAAGATCTTATCGGAATGCGTCTAAGAAAAGTATCTCCGCAAGTAATTGTCAGAAACCTGATTTCGGGAACCAAAGCCGGAATACAGTTGAATTCATCATTATTGGAGGCACACTTTCTAGCCGGAGGGAATGTAACCAAGGTAGTGAACGCCCTTATCTCTGCGAATAAGGCAAATCTTGATCTCGGATTTTCAAAAGCCGCGGCAATTGATCTTGCCGGCAGAGATGTACTTGAAGCGGTAAAAATGTCCGTAAATCCCAAAGTGATTGAAACACCCCTTGTTTCCGGTGTAGCTAAAGATGGTATTCAGCTTAAAGCTATGGCGCGTGTGACAGTCAGGACAAATTTGGAGAGATTAGTCGGCGGTGCCGGCGAAGCAACAATTCTTGCGCGTGTTGGAGAAGGAATTGTTTCTACTATCGGCTCAAGTATCTCGCATAAAGAAGTTCTGGAAAACCCCGATAAAATTTCAAAGGTAGTACTTTCAAAAGGATTGGATGCGGGAACAGCATATGAAATCCTCTCCATCGATATCGCAGATGTTGATGTAGGATCAAACATCGGAGCAATATTGCAGACCAACCAGGCTGAAGCGGATCTTAAAGTGGCAAGAGCAAAAGCCGAAGAGAGACGCGCTGCGGCTGTGGCTTTAGAACAGGAGATGAGCGCCGAGGTGGCGAGAATGAGAGCAAAAGTGGTAGAGGCTGAATCTGAAATTCCGAGAGCCATTGCAGATGCGTTTCATAAAGGAAACCTGGGAGTCATGGATTATTATAATTTAAGAAACATTCAAAGTGATACAGAGATGAGAAATACTCTGGCCAAACCGGAAGAGAAAAAAAATAAAGACACTAATGGATAATCTATTTCAGCTTTTAATTTTTCTTTTTGTCATTTACACGATAATAAATTCAGTATTCGGCAAAAAGAAAGCTCCCAAAATTGAGAGAAAGATACCGAGCGAGAATGAGGGAGAGGCAGACGGAAATGCTTCTCCCCGTTCCGAAAAATCCTCCGAAGAAATTTTACAGGAACTTTTCGGATTCAAAATTCCCAAAACCGGTAATGATTACCCCCGCCCACTTGAAACCGAATACAACTCAAATCCGGAATACGATCTCCCTAAAATTGAGAACCAGTCTGTTGAGTCAGCAGTTTTGCCGGAACTTGATTATGATAATTTACCTTCGCTCGAAGCTGGACAGACCAATCTTTTGCTGAATGAATATCACAATGCTTACGAAGTGAAAAATGAATCAAATAAAAAAACTTCCGATCTGTTGGCAAAAATCAGAGATCCTAAAACTCTGAGAGAATTGATATTATTTTCGGAAATTTTGAATAAGCCAAAATCACTCCGCAGATAATGGTAAAAAAATACGTCCTCAAAAAAACCGCATCAGTTGAAGATCAAACTCCCGTAGTTGATGAATCCCGCTTCAAGATAGATTACAAGGGTGAGTTGAATCCTGCCCAATTGGAGGCAGTAAGCGCGCTCGAAGGAAATTTCCTTATCATCGCCGGTGCGGGGAGCGGCAAAACAAGAACCCTGGTATACCGGGTGGCCCGCCTGACAGAATTAGGCTATGATCCGAACTCCATTCTGCTCCTTACATTCACACGCAAAGCCGCAAAGGAGATGATGGACAGGGCCGCAATCCTGCTGGATAACCGGTGTTCGAAGATTAATGGAGGAACTTTTCATTCATTCGCGAATATCGTTTTACGTAAATACGCGAAAGCGGTCGGCCTGGAGAATGGATTTACAATTCTGGATCAGGGTGACAGCGAAGATGTTATAAATCTGATCCGCGGACAGATGAATTTATCCCAGCATAAAAAAAGATTTCCGAATAAATCGACAATTTTCAAAGTTCTTAGCTTCTGCGCAAATACGGGACGGGAAGTTGAAGATCTTCTGGATGACGAATATCCCCATTTTTCGGAATATCTCGAAAAGATTCTCGACATTCAAAAAATATATACATCGTACAAAAGAAAAAATAATCTGCTGGATTATGATGATCTTTTAATCTTTCTCAAAAACTTTCTGCTGGAATTCGGACCCGCGGCCAGATCTTTTCTGTCCACCATAAAATTCATTATGGTTGATGAATATCAGGATACAAACAGTCTCCAGGCCGATATAATCCGCGGACTTTCTCAGGTGAACCAGAATGTAATGGTAGTCGGAGATGATTCGCAGTCGATATATTCCTTCCGAGGGGCCAATTTTAAAAACATAATGAATTTTCCGAAACTATTCAGCAATGTAAAATTAATTACTCTTGAAGAGAACTACAGAAGCACACAGGAAATTTTAAATTTCTCCAATCAGATAATTGAGCACGCGTTTGAGAAGTATCCTAAACATCTCTTCACCAGGAAGACCGGCGGCGAACTGCCCGGAATAATTTCTGCCGCAAACGAGAACATGCAATCCCGGTTCATCATAGATAGAATACTCGAATTACGTGAAGAAGGAATTCCGC
>JBAYWA010000131.1:0-5593 GCA_041674325.1 Melioribacteraceae bacterium
CGCTATGTATACAGGGAAAATATCTCATTTATTCTGAGAGCCAGATTTCCATCCCTTAAAGAGATAGGGCTTTTTACCGTCGGACTTCTTTTATTAATGCCGGTTCTTCAGAATTTTCTTGCGATACAGAACTTTGTTTTGCAAAGAATCGCGGAGAGCAGTCCATTTCTAAAAAATATTATGAATATGCTTGACCAGCTTGATCAGCTCGACGAGAAAACATACGGCAGTCTGCACGCTTCGCATTCATTTATCGAATCGTCATTTATAGTACTGGTTGTAGCTGTAATTCCCTCTCTATGCGAAGAGACTTTATTCCGGGGATTGGTACAGAGGAGTTTCGAACTGAAATTTAAACCGTACTGGAGCATTCTGATAACATCACTGTTTTTCGGGCTTTATCATTTTAATCCGTACGGACTCTTTGCGCTTATAGCTCTTGGCGCATATTTCGGATATGCCGCCTATCTGAGCGATTCGATATTTGTCCCGATGTCGCTCCACTTTTTTAATAATCTGCTGGCGGTCCTGGCGTTTCTTATACTGGGAAGCGACGAACTGCTCGGTTCGGCCGCATCAAAAAATATTCAGATACTTCCTCAGCTTGCTAGTCTGGCGCTGTTCGGAACCCTCTTCTTTGCCTATCTTTTTTATCTTAAAAATAATTATAATAGAATCGTCTCCATTAAAAAGGAGGTAACATGATCTGTCCAAAATGCGAAAACGAATATATCGATGGAATTAAGTCTTGTGCCGATTGCGGAACCGATCTGATTCCGACCGAAGATTTTGAAAAACATTTAGTCCATCCGAAAGACTGGATAGTAGCTTTCGCGTCAACGGATACTTACACCGCCGAAATGCTGAAAGCAAATCTCGAGGGGGCGGATATCGAGAGCATAATAATTTCCAGAAGAGACCGGAGTTATCCCAGCATAGGAGATGAGGCGGGTGTAAAACTTCTCGTAAAAAAGAAGGATGCCGAAACGGTTCTCCAGATCATAAACGATATTAACAGCGCCAAAACGGACGATGAGGAATAGATGGGCAAAAAGATGAATAATTTATCAACCAGAATTTTTGTTGCACTTATAGGCATTCCTCTGATTATCGCATTATCTCTTCTCGGCAAAATTCCGTTTCTGATATTCGTCCTGGCAATAGGACTTATCTCCTTTTTTGAATTTTCCAAAATGGTGCGCAGCAGACACACGTACACTACCAGACTGATAGGCTACACTTCTGTGGGATTAATAATTGTCAATGAATATAAGAATTTCGTCGATTACCAGATCTTCTTTCTGATAGTTACCGCGCTTCTTTTATTAACCGAACTGTTCAGGAATAAGGAATCGGCAATAGCGAATCTAGGTGCTTCATTATTAGGAATAATGTATATCGGATTTTTCGCCGCATCGATTGTAAATCTAAGAGAATTTTACAATGAATCGGCCTTTACATATTCCCAGGGCGGGTATCTCATCCTCTCCATAATGGCAACAATCTGGATCTGCGATTCCGCTGCATATTTTATCGGAACGGCATATGGTATTCATAAACTTATGCCAAGGGTCAGTCCAAATAAAAGCTGGGAAGGAGCTGTGGCGGGATTTGTTTTTTCGGTTTTAGGAATGATAGCCGCTCATGAATTGATACTTGAATTCATGGAGATGAAAGACGCGGTTGTAATCGGTGTGATTGTAGGGGCATTCGGCCAGGTCGGGGATCTGATTGAAAGTCTGATTAAAAGAGACGCACACGTAAAAGATTCCTCTTCAATTATTCCCGGTCACGGCGGCATACTGGACCGTTTCGACTCGCTTCTATTCACAGCTCCAATTGTTTATCTTTACCTTACATTTTTTACGAAATAATAAAACATACTAATGATTAACGGATTTTCATGCCGATCAAAGCAGGTCGGCATAATCCGTATTTCCCTGTCTAATTAAAAAGAAAGTTTTAATGAGCGAAAATAAAATATCCGTTATTACACTCGGCTGTTCGAAAAACACAGTGGATTCCGAGCGGCTGATGAGTCAGTTAAAATTAAACAAGTTCGATCTTACAGATGACCCGTCGCTTGCCGATTCGGTAGTGATAAACACGTGCGGATTCATCGACGCGGCAAAGGAGGAATCTGTAAACACCATCCTTTCTGCCATTGAACTGAAAAAGCAGGGTAAGATTAAGAAAGTGGTTGTTGCCGGCTGTCTTTCGGAACGTTACATGAATGATCTGCGTAAAGAGATTCCCGAAGTGGATGCTTTCTTTGGAACCGAAGCCTACGAAGGAATAGTAAATGAGTTCGGAGGCAATCTGAAGTACGAGCTGCTCGGAGAGCGGATTGTTACAACGCCGAATCATTTTGCTTATCTTAAAATCAGCGAGGGGTGCGATAATCCCTGTTCATTCTGCGCGATTCCTCTAATGCGCGGACTACACAAAACAAAGCCGATGGAGGAATTAATAGCGGAAGCTGAATCATTGGCGCGTCAGGGGATAAAAGAGCTGGTTATTATAGGGCAGGATACGACAGATTACGGAATTGATCTTTACGGAAAAAGAAATTTGGCGGAACTGCTTCATAAACTTTCAGGAATCAATGGAATCGAATGGATACGGCTCCTTTACGTTTATCCTTCACATTTCCCCGAAGATCTTATGGAGGAGATAAAAGTTAATCCGAAGATCTGTAAATATATCGACATCCCGCTGCAGCATATCTCCGATCCGGTCCTGAAATCGATGAGACGCGGAATAACTAAGAGAAGGACAAAGGAACTTTTAAATACTCTTCAGGAAAAAATTCCGGGACTTACACTCCGGACGACATTCATAACCGGTTATCCCGCCGAATCAGAGATGGAGTTCGAGGAACTTTGCGAGTTTGTGAAAGATATAAGATTCGACCGTTTCGGAGTTTTTACTTATTCGGTCGAAGAGAACACTCCGAGTTTCATACTGGGCGATCCCGTTTCACAGGAGACAAAAGAGGAACGTAAAGCAACTTTGATGGAGATCCAGAAAGAGATTTCGGAGGAGAAAAACCGCGCAATGATAGGAAAGCGGATCAAAGTCCTTATCGACTCGCGAGACGGGGAATATTTTATCGCCAGATCGGAAAGGGACGCTCCGGAAGTTGACGGCGAAGTCCTGATAAGCGCTGCGGAGAATGATCTTTCGATAGGTGAATTTTATAATGTTGATATTTATGACTGCAATGAGTATGATTTATACGGCAAGTTGCCAAAGTAAAATTATTTAAACGAAATCCGACGAGAGGAGATTTTTTTGTGAAAAAAATATCTTTGTTAATCCTTTTATTCGCGCAGATAGCAGGCGCTCAGGTTGAATATTCCTCCGGCAGAAACAGCATGCCCGGCACAACCACTTTTCTTGCGGATTACGCGGGTTATAAAAGCGAGCTTCCCGGAAAAACCCGCATAGATGTATTTGTTCAGGTTCCTTATTCAAATATATCTTTCATAAAGAGAGATGATGGATTTCACGGCGGGTTCAGTGTGACGCTTACGTTTATGGATGAGGGGAAGAATAATATCATATTCGAAAGAAACTGGAGGGAAAGAGTCAGCACCGAAGAATTTTCCCAGACATTATCCAGAACTAATTTTTTTATTACTTATAAATCGTATGACCTGGCTCCCGGAAAATATATTCTTAAGTGCATAGTTGAAGATACCGACTCGCGCAGAGTAGCAACAAGGGAATTTCCCCTGAATGTAAGAGAGATATCGCCTTCCGCCGGATTGAGCGACCTGATTATAATTTCGGAAATTGTAAAAGATGCGGCCGGAGAAAGGATTATCCCGAATGTTTCCGCGACGGTAACCAATAAAAACAATTCACTCTCATTCTACTTCGATATTTATTCCGACAAACAACAGGAGATAGTTCTTGAATATGTGCTTAACGATCTCAAGAAGGATGTTTCTCTGAAGCAGGAAGATCCGCGCACAATAAAACCGGGTGTAAATACAATTACTCACACTATTAACAATATAAATTTCTCGGTTGGAGATTTCATACTTAAAGTTATCTTGAAAGATCTTGACAGAAAAGAGATCACCTCTGCCGAAAAACATATTTCATCCAAGATAGCAGGAATTCCATCATCGATAGTCGATCTGGACAAAGCGATTTCACAGATGCTTTATATCGCATCTCCCGAGGAACTCGATTATATCAAAGACGCTAAAGAATATGAAGAGAGGATGAGCCGGTTCGTCTCTTTCTGGGAGAAGAAAAAGCCGAATCAGAAGGATGACGACAATCCGATTCTATATGAATATTACAGACGCGTTGAATATGCCAATAAAAATTTCAAGGGACTTGGCGACGGGTGGCGCAGCGATATGGGAATGATATTCATTACTTTCGGCCCGCCGAGCTCAGTTGAAAGACATCCCCTGGATATGAATTCTAAACCGTACGAGATATGGGATTACAACGAACACAACAGATCTTTTGTGTTTCTGGATCAGACGGGATTCGGAGATTACCGGCTGATGGATCCTGATTTCAGCAGATGGCCGGGATACAGGCAGTAGAGACAGTTAAGAGTGTTGAGTTTTAAGTTTTTAGTTTTGAGTAAAGTGCGCCGGATATCCGATTTAAGCACTTTAATAAATAATTGATATTTTTCATATAACAAATTACCAATCCGATGATTCTCACAGTAACTCTCAATCCGCTTTTGGAACACAGACTTTTTTTTAATTCTGTTGAACTGGGAAGTTCGAACAGGAATTCTAGGGAAATTTATTGCGCCGGCGGGAAAGGGATAAATGTAAGCCGTCAGTTAAATAAACTGGGGATCCAAAATTCCGCATTCACATTTCTCGGCGGGAATATTGGCAAGTCGCTGCGTCATTGCCTTATCAATGATAAAATCGATTTCTCGGTTGTCTCTTCTAAATCGGAAACCAGGATTGCCGAAGTTGTAATTGAGGAGAGTAAAAAACGCGTAACCACTTTCTTCGGCAAAAACAGTTACATCTCAACCGGGGAATCCGATGAGTTCAAAGGCAAGCTTGAAAAGATGATTCAGAACTGCTCAATTGTGGTCTTCATGGGAAGTTCGCCCTGCAAAGAAACCGATGATATATTCCCGTTCGGAATTGAGCTTGCGAATAAACACGATAAAATTTCGATCCTGGATACATACGGGAATCATCTTCAGAACTGCATAGACGCCTCTCCTACGGTGATTCATAATAACATTGACGAGATCCGGAGTTCTCTCGGATTTACGTTAAATGATGAGGTGGAGAAACTCGAATTTCTGCGGAACATGTATTCAAAAAATATTAAGATGGCATTTCTTACCGACGGACCGAATCCGGTTTATGCCGGCAAGTTCGATTTTCATTATAAAATTATTCCTGCCGCAATTGATACTTACGATCCTACGGGAAGCGGCGACGCCTTTGTGGCGGGAATTGCGCACGGGCTAGAAGAAGCGATTGTTTTTAATGAATTCGTAAAATCTGCCACAGCGTTAGGCATGCTAAATGCCTCTACACTTGAAACTTGCTCCGTATCCCCCGAATTAATCAATAACTGTCTTGAG
>JBAYWA010000132.1:0-5582 GCA_041674325.1 Melioribacteraceae bacterium
ATCAGGACGAGAAAGCAAAAATTTATTCTTTGGAAACGCACGAATTGAGCAATAGTTTTTCGCAGACGGAAAAATTGAAATATTCCGGATTTCCATCTGCCGTTATAGATATATCCAATGAGGGGGAAATGAATAACATGCTGTTGAAAAACCAGAAAGACCCGGAGTTTGCCGACGAACAGAAATTTTTACAAGGGACAACGGGAATTAAAAGTGCCGCGGGGGAGATGGATAAACAGCTTTTAGTCAAACAGGACTCAGCTGCGGCAAATATTTTTGATGCAGGCAGCAAAGAATTACAATCTAGTGGTATTAGACCTGTGAATGAAGAGGGTCTTGTAAGTAAAGACGTTGAACTTCTGAAAAATCTTCTAGAAAAAGTCGATTCGATTCCTCAGGCTCTTTTTGCCAAACGCGCAGATACTTCCGGGGGAAACTATGATCAGACAGAAGGAATAGCAAGCGCTGCTGCAAAAAGCAATTCATCGTCCGCATCGGAATTTGACATCGACTCGATGGATGAATTTGTAAGATCGGCGACCGAAGAACTCAAAAAACTTTCGAACGAAGAAGCGATTCTGAAAAGAATGCTGGCGAATGAAGAAAATGCTCCTCTAGAAGCGGAGTTCAATAATTTAAAACAGGGCGAAGCGAAAAAAAATCCGGCTTTTCCAGGACTGAGAATATTTGGCGGGGAACCGGAAACAGCACCTTTTGCAGCGCAGATGAATCTAAAATCCAATTTAAATAAAGATTATTCGGGTACCGGAAACGGTGGCGATGGCAAAAAATCCGGGCAAGTTCAGGAAAATGCCGGAAAAAAAGAGCAGACAGAATCTGTTCAGGATAAATCTTCGACTGAAAAAGCCGCGGCAGACCAGAAAACAAGCGAAGGGTTTAAAAATATTCTTCATAATTCTGATGCGTTGAATAATCTTAACGCCGACAGATTTAAAACCGCGCCGGAAATGAAACCTTTGCAGGAGTCATTTAAGAATATAAAGGCCACTGAGATTGTGAATGAATTTTCCAAGATCATCCAATCCGGCGAAAAACAAAGCATGACTTTTCAACTATCGCCGGAAAATCTCGGAAAAGTAAAATTGATTGTTGATCTTGTCGAAAACCAGATCAACACAAGAATCGAAGTAGAAAATGAAAATGTAAAGCAGTTCATACAGTCCAACATCGAACAGCTTAAACAGAATCTTCAATTATCCGGAATTCACCTAAGTCAGCTGAATATAAGTCTTTCTGACTCAGAGCAGAAATCAGCGAAGACTTTCGCGCGTAAAAAATCGGCAGAAAAAATTTCCAGAGTAGAAGAAGATAAAGCAAAGGCGAGTCCCGCTCAAAAAACGATGGGATACAACACTTACGAATTTTTAGCATAGGTAAAAAATGGTAGATCCAATTACAAATATAGGCACAGGTTCAACACCGGCCGCGCAGGGCAAATCAACACTGGGTAAAGACGATTTTATGAAACTGATGATTTCGCAGCTGAAGAATCAGGATCCTCTTAATCCGATGGACGGGACGGCATTTTCGGCTCAGCTGGCTCAGTTCAGTTCGCTTGAGCAACTGACAAATCTGAATGACTACATGAAGCAGAGTATCGATGCCAACGCAGTTCTTACCCAATCGATCAATAATACTCTAATAACGGGTATGATAGGAAAAGAGGTTAAAATTAGCGGCGGTGATATAAGTGTGAGCGGGCAAGAGAGCTTTACTCTGGGCTACAATCTGCCTTCGGAAGCCAAATCTGCTCAATTAAAGATCTATAATGAATCCGGCGCGCTGGTAAAAATCATAGATGGAATTCCTACCGGAGCCGGCAGTAATAAACTTTCCTGGGATCTTTCCGATAATATAGGCAACAAATTACCGAACGGTAAATACAAATTTGAAGTTGAAGCGGTGAATATGAGCGGTGATAAAATGACATTGGATTTATTCAAGGTAGGAATGCTGAATGGTGTCCGCTTTACTGAAAATGGAACGGTGTTAATTGTAAATGGATCGGAGTATTCAATCTCCGAGATTTCAGAAGTAATGAATCCTCAATGATTGGAGGTGAAGAATAATGGCAGAAATTAACGGCGTCTCTGTTCCCTTTATTCCGATTTTCGGAAACGATGAAATAGTTTCCAGAAGAGCCGGAAGAGAAGCTTCATCGAGTTTCGATGCGATCTTCAAGGAGGAACTGGAGAAAGTCAAATTTTCAAACCACGCTTTAAAGAGGCTTGAATCGAGAAATATTCAATTGAGCGACATTGATCTTTCAAAAATTCAGAATGCTGTCGAAAAAGCTGAGGCAAAAGGCTCGAAGGATTCGCTGGTTATGATGGATAAGACAGCATTCATAGTCAACATTCCGAACAAAACAGTTGTGACGGCCATTGAAGTTGCCGAATCAAATGAAAGTGTCTTTACGAATATAGACAGTGTTGTATTTGCATATTAATTAAACAACTTATTATAAACTGAGCGGGACCTTCCAAGGACGCTCTCAGATTTGGCCGACTGACTGAGGCCGAATCAAATCATGGAGGTTACAAATGGCACTCTTAACATCCCTTTTCGCAGGCGTTTCCGGATTAAGAAATCATCAATCAATGATGGACGTAATCGGAAATAACATTTCCAACGTTAACACAATCGGCTTTAAAGGATCGCGCGTTACATTCAGCGATACTTTCAATCAATTCGTAAAAGCTGGTACAAACCCTACAGAAACAACAGGCGGCACAAACTCATTTCAGATCGGTCTTGGCATGAAAGTCAACTCAATCGACCGTAACTGGAATCAGGGAACATTTGAAAGAACGGGCATTACAACTGACCTGGCCTTACAGGGACCCGGAATGTTCGTTCAAAAAAGCAACGGACAGACCTTTTTCTCCCGAGCCGGCGCTTTTGTTTTTGATGCTAAAGGTAAATTAGTTAGTCCCCAGAACGGAGCTGTAGTTCAGGGCAAAGTAGCAAATTCCGACGGTGTAATTCCTCCCGGAAATAATCTTGAGGATATCGTAATAGATACGAACTTAAAACTGCCTGCAATTTCAACTACGTCTATCAAATGGGGCGGCAATTTAAAAAGTAATTCTGAATTAACAAGAACCCAGGTAGTTACTCAAAGAGGCAATATAAATTCGTCCGCAATTTCCGTAGCACCGGCCGTTGCCCCCGATATCGATACTACACCTCCGTCAAAAGTAACTGTATATAACGAATACGGCGAAGCATACACACTTGAAATCACTTACACAAAAACCGCTACTTCTGCGGCGGTAGTAGGACCACCGGCTGTTGCAGCAAGCGATACTTATACGCTTAACTATGATCTTAAAGATGCCGATGAAGCTTCCGTTGCCAGCGGAACAATAGCAGGATTAAAATATGTTGATGACGGGACAGGTAATTTTCCGCTTGATGCAGCTTCACTCGCCAAATTTGACGGCGCAGCAAACCGGATAAATCTTCCGGCTAACAACATCGACTTTACATTCGACGGTTCAACCGTTACTTCAAATTCAAGCACCGCTACACTCAGCGTATCGGCCGACAACAATAGAATCCCTAACGTTGTAAGCGGTTCAGTTACAGTATTTGACTCATTGGGAACCGCTCATCAGGTTACATTGAAATACACAAAAATAGCGGATAACACATGGACCTGGACAGCATCTGTTCCCGGAACAAGTACAGCCTCCGGCAAATCAGAAGAGACTAACGGAACCATCCTTTTCAACGCAGACGGTACATTGGATGCTGCAAATATTTCTCCAAATAATCCGCAGATGACATTCATACCAAAAGGCGGCGCTAATTCCACAGTTATTGATCTCGATTTCGGAAGCGGATTCGGCGGTATAACACAGACATCTTCCTCATCTGTAGTCAGCGCTTTGTCGCAGAACGGTTCTCCATCTGCTTCTCTTTCTAATATGAATATTGACCAATACGGTAATGTTGTAGGTATCTTCTCAAACGGAAGTTCAAAGAGTCTTGCCCAGATCCTGGTTGCTACTTTCAACAACCTGAATGGTCTGATAAGTGTCGGCGATAATATGTATACGGCATATGCAAACAGCGGAGAGCCAAGAATCGGAAGTCTCGGAGAGGAAACAAATACAACTGTTCAGTCCGGCGCTCTGGAGCAGTCAAATGTGGATTTATCTGAAGAATTCACAAAGATGATCGTATCGCAAAGAGGATTCCAGGCTAATGCGCGCGTTATCACAACGGCTGACGCATTGCTTCAGGAGATTACTCAGTTAGTTAGATAATAATTTTGCACTCTGCAGCACCCATCACAAAATGGGCTGAAGAAGAGGTTAAGACAGAAAATTTTGATGGCTTCTTCTTCAGCTCCATTTCTTAAGAGAAAAGTGAATTTCAAGAGGATATTCGACAAATTAAAGCGGATTTACAGCAATTAAATCAGATGGATGGATGAATCCAACTGACGAATATTAGCCAAAACTTCCCTCTTTCCCACTCCCAAACCCCGTTTATGAAGAAAATTTCAATGGCACAGCAATTGAAAATTATTTGTCACTATGGAAAAGACAAAAGAAGAAGTACCCGAAACCAAGTTAGAAGAATCAGTTGCCCCTCTTGAAAAAAAGGGCGGTCTGAACATGAAGGTATTACTGTTCGGAATCCCTCTCTTCATGGTGCAGGTAATTGCGATTTATTTCATAACCGCAAACATATTACTCACAAAGATCCAGGCAAATCATTCTTCTGCAACTTCCAATCCTGCTGAAGTAAAAAAAGCAGCGGAACCCGCTCGTGTAGAATCCAAAGAGCTCGGAAAATTTGTTTATATGGTTGAAGACCTGATCATTAATCCGGCAAAGACAGACGGAAAAAGACTTCTGATGTCATCCCTCGGGTTCGATATTTCAACGGAGGCGGAACATCAGGAGCTGAAAGCAAAAGATGTTCTTCTTAAAGATGCCGTAATCTCTGTAATGAGTAGTAAAGAGCTTACACAACTGGGAAATACCGCCTACCGCGATACGCTTAGAACGGAAATTGTAAAACGGCTTTCTCAGCTTATGCCCAAAGTGAAAATAAACACTATTTATTTCAGTAAATACATCTTACAATAACTATGCCCGAGATACTATCACAGCAAGAAATCGACCAGCTGCTCAATAATATCAAGAGCGGCACGGAACAGACGGTTGAAACCAATCACGATAAAGAAGCGGTTCTTTTCGATTTTCGTCTGCCTAACAGAATTTCGAAGAATCAGCTCAGAATCCTGAGAAGCATCTTTGAAAATTTTGCGGAGAGTTTCAGCTCCTTCCTGGTTACAAAACTTCAGACGGTTGTAAATATAAATGTAACATCCGTCGATCAGATCTATTACTCGGAGTATGTTCTTTCGGTTGCCAACCCTGCCTGCCTCTTCACATTCGATATTACAAATACAGATGTGAAGGGAATCCTTGAGCTAAACAACGATCTTGCGCTCTCACTTGTAGATAAACTCCTGGGCGGCAACGGACTTGGAACAAAACAGACAAAGGTAATCACCCCCATTGAACAGCGGGTTCTGCGCG
>JBAYWA010000133.1:0-5581 GCA_041674325.1 Melioribacteraceae bacterium
ATAATACCAATTGACGCGGCCTGCTGCGGCAGATATCCGAGGAATAGTGCAATTGTGTATGCTCCGAATATACCGAGCTGCGCGGCGGCCCCGAGTAATACTAATTTCGGATTTGAGAGTAGTGTCGAAAAATCTGTCATCGCGCCTATACCAAGAAATATTATCGGGGGGTATATTCCTTTCAGAACTCCGAAATAGAGATAGTTTAGCACACTTCCATTTTCATAGATGCCGATCTGCAAATTGGCGCTTTCGAGAAAAGGAATATTTCCAACTAGAATTCCGAATCCAATAGGAACCAAGAGCATTGGCTCATACTCTTTAGCGATTGCAAGGTAAAGGAAGATGAGAGCTATAGAGAGCATTATCAGGTGACCGATGGTAAAATTAGCAAATGCAGTGTAACGCATGAACTGGTCAAATCCGTTTACGGTAAATTCAAGAAAATTGCCCATGATCAACCCTCGATCTGAATTAGCAGATCACCTTCGAGAACACTATCGCCCGGCTTAACCTTAACAGCGGTGATTTTCCCTCCCTTATCAGCGTTCACATTGTTTTCCATCTTCATAGCCTCAAGCGTAAGCAGCCGGTCTCCTATCTTAACAACGTCTCCTTCTTTAACGTGAACATGCAGAATTACGCCCGGCAAAGGAGATTTGATATTTCCGGCGCCTTTGAGGCCGGTTGGGCGGGCAGTCTTTGCTACAGAACTGTCTACCTCCGTGGATGGTGATACAACCGACCGTACCAGACGAGGAGTTTTGGATGTCTGAATTTTTTTATCAACTTCAACTTGATATTTAGTTCCGTTTACTTCAACCTCGGCAATATTATCTTCGATGCTAACAATATCGACTTCGTACTGATTACCATTGATTGTAAGTTTGAATTTTTTCATTACTTCAATCCCTTATCTAGAAAATTGTCTTATTCCGTAGATCTTTGAACTCCACGGCGAGTATGTTCTTGCGACTTTATTTATGGTGAGTATGGCGCTTTCGTTATCGTGTAATTCACTTAAGTAGAGATGAATGGCAGTCGCAATGGCGGCGTTCACTTCGGCCGATGCCTCAGCGGGAATTTTAGCCTCGGCGGTTTCCGCTCCGCTCTTTTTAAGCTTTCTGTTAAGCCGCGCGTTAAGACCCTTTGAGATATTAAAGAAAAACAGATAAAGTATGAGGAGAGACATGAAGACCACAGTCATACCGATAAAAGTAATTCCCACTCCCCACGGATCGATCTCTGTGAATTTCTGAGCATTCAGTTCGATTTTTGCTTTTGACACGGAATCAATGGCCGCGGCACTCGCCTGAAATATGAATGTTAAAGTCATCTTTTCTCCTATAACGGTATGTTTGAATGTTTCTTGGGAGGATTGACGTCTTTTTTTGTCGCCAGTGATTGCAATGCCCGGATGATTCTGAATCTCGTATTTCTTGGCTCAATGACGTCGTCGATATATCCGTATTTTGCCGCGACGTAAGGGGAAGCAAATTTCTTTCTGTACTCATCTTCTTTCTGAGTAATGAATTTGGATCTCTCGGCCGGATCGGTTATTTCGGAGATCTCTTTGTGGTTAAGCACTTCAATTGCACCACGCGGACCCATAACGGCAATCTCCGCCAGCGGCCACGCATAATTGATATCTCCGCGCAGATGTTTGGAACTCATTACATCATAAGCTCCGCCGTATGCTTTGCGGAGAATTACGGTTACTTTAGGCACTGTTGCCTCACCGTAAGCAAAGAGAAGTTTAGCGCCGTGTAAAATTATTCCGCCGTATTCCTGCGCGGTACCAGGCAGGAAGCCCGGCACATCGACCAATGTAACTATCGGAATATTGAATGCATCGCAGAAGCGCACAAAGCGTGCCGCCTTGCGCGATGCGTTTATATCCAACACACCCGCAAGATAGCTCGGCTGGTTAGCTACTATACCGCATGATATGCCGTTGAAGCGAGCAAATCCTGTAATTATATTCGGTGCGTAATGGCGCTGTATCTCAAGAAATTCATTATAATCCGCAATTGTATGAATAATATCTTTTACATCGTACGGCTTATTGGCGCTTTCGGGAATTATATCATTCAGTGAATCATCTAATCTGTCAATAGGATCATCGCATGGATGAAGCGGCGGATCTTCAAGATTATTCTGGGGAAGATAACTCAGAAGTTTTCTGATGAGTAAAATCCCTTCCTCCTCGCTATCGGCTACAAAATGCGTTACGCCGGATTTGGAACCGTGAACCATAGCTCCGCCGAGTTCTTCATCGGTTACTGTTTCACCGGTTACAGTCTTTACAACCTTAGGGCCGGTAACGAACATATAACTGGTATTCTTGGACATTATGGTAAAATCCGTAAGGGCGGGGGAGTAAACAGCGCCTCCCGCGCAGGGTCCGAATATTGCAGAGATCTGCGGAATAACTCCGGAAGCCATTATATTGCGCTGAAAAATATCCGCGTATCCGCCAAGACTTTTTACGCCCTCCTGAATGCGCGCACCGCCGCTGTCGTTAATTCCGATAACGGGAGCGCCTACTTTCATCGCTTTATCCATCACCTTGCAGATTTTCTGGGCATACATCTCCGAGAGAGATCCGCCGAAAACGGTAAAGTCCTGCGAAAAAACATATACCAGCCGACCGTCAATTGTACCGTAACCGGTAACAACGCCGTCCGATAGGTATGATTGTTTATCCAATCCGAAATCGACGGTTCTATGGGAAACAAACATATCGAACTCTTCAAAGCTCCCATCATCGAGGAGCATATCGATCCTCTCACGCGCAGTAAATTTTCCTTTCTGATGCTGAGCTTCGATTCTTTTAGCGCCTCCGCCTAACCTGGCTTTTTCCCGCATCGTCATCAATTCCTGAATCTTGTCTTGAATTGCCATCTAACCTCCTAGTTAGTGTAGAGTAATGAATGAAGAGTGTAGAATGAAAAGAGCATTGTAATTAATTCCCGCGCGCAGTCTTAATACTGCTTGTTAATAATCTCTCTAATTCATCACAATCATTAATTAATGAATCATGTTCCTGTTGATTTAAAATTTCAGTTTCTTTAAGAAGTCTAATCCAATATTCCGATTCTCTTGCTTCTTTAAGAGAGATCGAAAGTTTATTAATAAAATCTTTTTTGGTCGGAGCACTTTGAGCTTCTGAAATATTTGCGCCTATTGATGTTCCCGATCTTAATAATTGTTTATAAATTGGTTCATACGATCTGTCTTTATTTAAAAGATATTTGAATAATTTGACTATACGAGTAGAAAATCCAAACGATTTTTGATAAAGAATGCTTTGATACGATACTATCGGTTCCAGCGCTTTCATTATAAATTCCCTCCTTTATTCTTTTAACTCAAAGTCCAATACCAATCCATTCTTTACTCTACACTCTTCACTCTACACTATTTCCCACATAACTCCGTCAAAACTCCGTTTGTCGATTTCGGATGAAGAAAAGCTATGCTGAGGCCTTCGGCTCCGGTACGCGGCTCTTTATCTATAAGCTGAATTCCTTTAGACTCAACTTCCTTGAGAGCCTCTCTAATGCTATCCGCCGCATAAGCAATATGATGTATCCCTTCTCCGCGCTTCTCAATAAATTTTCCGATCGGTCCGTCGGGTTCGGTAGATTCCAATAATTCAATTTTGGTTTGTCCGATCATAAAAAATGCAGTTTTAACTTTCTGGTCTTTTACTTCCTCTAATGCATAACATTTCAGGCCCAGAATTTCTTCGTAGAACTTTATCGATTCCTCAAGATTCTTTACCGCGATTCCGATATGTTCTATATGACTGATTTTCATTTTCTTCCTTTATTTATTCTCAATTATCAATCTGTCTGCGGCAGCGAGTTTAAATAACTACGTGTTCCTTGTATTCTCCAAAAACTTCTCTCATAGTATTGCAGATCTCTCCGATGCTTGCATAAGCTTTTACGGCATCAAGGATGAAAGGCATTAAATTCTGGTCGCCGGACGCGGCGGTTTTAAGAGCCGCGAGTTTCCCGCTGACCGCATCGTTGTTTCTCTGCGATCTGAGCTGGTTAAGGAATTTTATCTGGTCATTCTGGACTTTTTCGTTGATCCGCAATAATTCACCGTGATGCTCCTCTTTATCAACAAATTTATTTACCCCAACAACTATCCTCTCACTGCTCTCAAGTTCCTGATTATACCGGTAAGCGGATTTCTGAATTTCAGTCTGGACATATCCCTCTTCAATCGCGGCTATCATCCCGCCTATAGAGTCGATTTTATTAATATACTCTTCCGCTTCGGCCTCAATCCTATCAGTCAGACTTTCGACATAGTAGGAGCCGGCAAGCGGGTCGATAGTATTGGTTACACCGCTTTCGTTAGCCACTATCTGCTGGGTGCGCAATGCGATCTTAACCGATTCCTGATTCGGAAGAGCTAGTGCTTCGTCGCGTGAATTTGTATGGAGGCTCTGCGTTCCGCCGAGAACGGCAGCCAGAGTTTGTATTGTAACCCTTACAATATTATTATCAACCTGCTGCGCCGTTAAAGTTGACCCGGCCGTTTGCGTATGAAAGCGGAGCATCTGCGATTTATCCTTCCTCGCTTTAAATCTATCTTTCATAATTTTTCCCCAGAGGCGGCGTGCGGCGCGGTATTTAGCTACTTCCTCCAGAAGGTCATTGTGGGCATTAAAGAAGAATGAAAGCTGACCGGCAAATTCATCCACATCCAGTCCCGCTTTAATGGCCGCTTCTACATATGCAATTCCGTCGGCCAGAGTAAATCCGACTTCCTGCGCCGCCGTTGAACCCGCTTCGCGGATATGATAACCCGATATAGAAATTGTGTTCCATCTGGGAATTTCCTTCGCGCAGAATTCAAATATATTTGTTATGAGTCTCATCGATGGCTTCGGCGGAAATATGTATGTGCCCCGCGCTATATATTCTTTCAGAATATCATTCTGTATTGTTCCTGTAAGTTTATCTCTTGTTATTCCCTGTTTTTCGGCGACCGCTATATACATCGCAAGCAATACTGAAGCCGGCGCATTAATAGTCATTGAAGTTGAAACTTTATCCAGCGGAATCTGATCGAAGAGAATTTCCATATCGGCAAGTGAATCGATGGCCACGCCTACTTTTCCGACTTCTCCGAGCGCCATAGCGTCGTCGCTGTCAAACCCGATCTGAGTCGGAAGATCGAACGCAACGGAAAGTCCGCTTTGTCCCTGAGCTAACAGATAGCGGTATCTTTCGTTTGATTCTTTAGCGGTTCCGAATCCGGCATACTGTCTCATAGTCCAGAATCTTCCCCTGTACATAGTTGACTGAACTCCGCGCGTAAAAGGATAAAGGCCCGGATAGCCAAGCTTTTCATCGTAATATTCAGATCCGGCATCCAGCGGTGTATAGAGGGATTTTACCGGAGAGGATGAAGGGGTGGTAAATTCCTTAAGGCGCTCGGGAAATTTAGAGACCGCTTTCCGGTAACAGTTTTTATCCCAATTATCGTAACTATCCTGCATCTTTTTCCTTAGATCATCTGAATTCATGTTAAATTTCCTTTTAGTCAGCAAAGAAAG
>JBAYWA010000134.1:0-5578 GCA_041674325.1 Melioribacteraceae bacterium
ACTGAATATCAGGAGCAAAATAATCTACTGGTTTCTGATGTTCTGTGTGACATCAATTGCAGCTCAGCTTGGAACACTTCCATTCACTTTGACATATTTCCACCGTCTTTCAATTTCGTCTCTCGCGGCAAATCTTGTAGTTATACCGCTATCCGGTGCTATCGTGGCTCTCGGAATTTTTACGGTTATAGCCGGATCTGTTTCTCTTTGGTTAGCCTCAATTTTTGCTTCCGCGAACGAACTTATGACCTATTTCCTCTACTGGTTCGTTAAGATCTTGGGGAAAGGAGAGTACTCATATCTGTCGATAAATCAGTTCTCGGTCTACGATGCAGTCATCTTTTATCTCGCTCTCTTTTTCATCTTTATCGTTTTCAAAAAATTAATTAAGCCCGTCGCAAGGATTATTGCTGTAAGTCTTTCCATTTTACTGATGGTTTCTCTGATGCGGCTGGATAATTATGAATTGATGCCGGAGAAAATTCTCTCGGTAATGGCGGTTGATGTAGGGCAGGGGGACGCGTTTCTGATCCGGTTTCCAAACGGAAAAACTTCGCTTATAGATGCAGGCAATAAAACTCCCTATTTCGATAACGGCGAGCGGATAATAATACCACTTCTGAACCGGCTTGGGATTGATACTCTCGATTATGGATTCATTTCCCACGTGGATGCCGATCATTACAAAGGGTTTGAGGCACTTGTTAAGGAGAGAAGAATTAAGCGGATTTACAAGCCGCTCCCGGATTCATCCTCGCCGCCGGATATGGAATTCGAAGGTTTGCTCCGTTCCTGCCGGTATGTTCCAGTTTACTATTCAAAAGAATCGATACAAATTGAGAATGCGCGTATTTATGTTTTGAATGATACAATAAACAATTATTTTGGAAACCGTAAATCGAACGATAGAAGCGGAATGCTTAAATTAGTCCACGGCGGAACTTCAATTCTTTTTACCGGGGACGCCGGAACGGATGTGGAAAATGATTACCGTAAAAAGTACGGCTCATTTTTAAAATCGGATATTCTGAAAATAGGGCATCACGGCAGCCGTTCGAGTACCGGAGAACTATTCCTGGATGCGGTTGATCCCGAATTTGCAATTATAAGCGCCGGGATAAAAAATAAATTCAGACATCCGAGCAAATCAATTGTCGAACGTCTGATGAGTAAAAAGATTAAGATATTAAGGACCGACGAAAGCGGCGCCATCCTGATCCGTTCAGATGGAAGAGAAATAAAAAATATAAATTGGAAAAATACCGGGGCAGCATTTAATTTTTAGTATGGAATGAGATGAAGATAGAAGAGAATATTTCATTAAAACGGTACAACACGTTCGGCATCAACGTGAATTCAAGATACTTTGTTGATATTACAAACGAACAGGAAATCAGTGAATTCCTTAATGACACGCAATTTAAACAGGAGGAGAAACTGCTGCTTGGCGGAGGTAGTAATATACTATTCACCAAGGATTTCAGCGGATTGGTTGCAAAGATTTCCACGAGGGGGAACAGAGTTGTTGAAGAGAATGATTCTGATGTTCTGGTTGAGTCCTCGGCGGGGGAGAAATGGAACGATTTTGTAACCTATTGCGTGGAGAAAGAATTTTACGGTGTCGAAAATTTATCTCTCATACCGGGTACTGTTGGTGCGGCTCCGATCCAGAATATTGGCGCGTACGGAACTGAAATTAAGGATGTATTTGAATCACTTCAGGGAGTGAGTCTGGACTCCGGTGAAATTAAGTGTTTTGATAAACATGAATGCCGATTCGATTATAGAGACAGCATCTTCAAAAAAAAATATAGAAATAATTTTCTTATTACCAAAGTAACTCTCCGCCTTAAAAAAGAGAAAAAATTCAATCTTAATTACCGCGCATTCCAGTCTTATCTTAAACCGGGTGAAGAAAAAAATATTTCATTGCGTGAAGTGAGCGAGCTTGTTAAAAGAATCCGGAGGGATAAACTGCCGAATCCCAGAAAATACGGCAACGCCGGCAGTTTTTTTAAGAACCCCGAAGTGGATCATCAGAAAATAACGGGACTTCAGGAAAAATATCCTGATCTTGTTCATTTTAAAGTGGAGGAGGATAAATATAAAATTTCTGCGGGATGGCTTATAGAAAAATGCGGATTCAGAGGGAAGAATATCGGGCAGGTGGGAACCTACAAGAAACAAGCGCTGGTAATAATTAATCACGGAGAAGCTACCGGAAGCGAGATAAAACAATTTTCAGAGAGTATTCAGCAGGCAGTATTAAATAAATTCGGCGTTGTACTCACACCCGAAGTAAATATTTATTAACTTTTCTTAATTCAATTCTTCAGAGGTGGACATGTCAGAGCAAGCTAAAGAGGGGAATCTGTTGCAGAAAACTTTCCAGGAAATTACTCAGCCGTTTAAGGATCTAATGCATACTTCGCGCGCCCTTTTCGGATTAAATCTATCCTATGTGCTCGAAGGGCTTACTTATTTCGGCGTTGTTGGACTTCTGGCAATCTATTTTAATAACTATATCAAACTGGATGATATGCGCGCGGGTAATATGGTGGGCGTTCTGACGGCTGGTATAACTCTAAGTATGCTATTTCTTGGTGCTACTGTCGATTGGATCGGCGTCAGGAAGGCAATGTTATATGCTCTTTCATTTATGCTCATCGGAAGAGTGTTGCTTACGTTGGCTCCGAATCTCGGAACAACAGGTTTATGGAGTTCTTCTCATCTGATGGCAATGTTCGGAATTCTGGGCATTATTATAGGATATGGGATCTACCAGCCGGCGTGCTATGCAGGTGTCAAAAAACTGACTACGGAAAAGACGGCGGCGATGGGTTACGCGATGCTCTACGCGTTGATGAATCTGGGCGGATTTCTTCCCGGTTTAATTTCCCCGCCGGTCAGAAAAGCCACAAGCATTCTGGGTGTATTCTGGGTCTATGCAGTTTTAACCGTAATCGGTATTGCTGTAGTATACTTTATTATGACCAAGAAAGCTGTAAACAATGCGCTGGCGGAAGCGAGCAAGGAAAGAAATGAAAGCGAAAAGGAAGATGATGATGAGCTTTCGAAAATGACATCCAAGGAAAAATTGAAATTTTATATAAAAAACTTTCCTCTTAAAGATCTCCGTTTTTTATTTTTCATCTTTATACTGATCCCGGTGCAGACATTGTTTGCGCATAACTGGCTTACTATACCGCTTTACACAAGCAGGGCATTCGACGGATTTGTTCAGTCTAATTTCGAATTTTTCGTTAATCTGAATCCTATACTGATTTTTATTTTAACCCCGATGGTTGCCGCGCTTACAGTTAAAAAAAATACGTATACAATGATGATCATTGGTACATTCGTAATGGCTGTTCCGACATTTATACTGGCTTTAGGACCTACAATGCCAAATCTTCTGGCTTACCTTTTTATAATGACTATAGGTGAGGCGATGTGGCAGCCGCGTTTCCTTCAGTGGGTAGCCGAAATTGCCCCTAAAAATATGACCGGAATTTATATGGGTATTGGACAGTTTCCCTGGTTCCTAACTAAAGTTGTTACAAGTCTCTACTCAGGATGGTTTTTAATGAACTATTGCCCCGATCCTTCGCAGATTCCTGCCGCATCGATGAATACAGAATTCATGTGGCTTATATACGGTTTCATAGCAATTCTTACACCGATAGGACTATTCTTTGCCCGCGGGTGGATGATGAAGGGATTTAAGACGAAGCATGGTCAGTAGAAAGCTGACCGAAAATTAAGAAAAAGGCGGAGGTCCTCCTTCGCCTTTATATATCATTCACTTATCACTCTGCAATAAGTCGTTAAAATTCATTAAATTTATTGTGCAATTATTCTATTGGAAGAGTGGACCTCGCAAAGCAATATATAATACAGTGCATAATTGCAGCAGCCAATAACCTTCGTTTAAGCTCGGAGAAAATTGAAACTGTTGCTCTGATAAGGGAGCGGCTAAACTCCGCTGAAAGTCTATCCGAAGAGATTAAAAATTTCAAAAAGATAACCGAACTTTCAAAACTCGGAATCAAACTGCACGAAATTTATAATTTCATAGAAAACGGAAAAATCGATTTTCTTAAACTGTCAGATAAATTTAAGGAACAGAGTTATAATCTGGTAGGCGAGATGAGCAGCATACTTGATGTGTTGACTCCTCAGGCAGCTCGCATCGCGTTTCAGAAAAGCGCGGAATCCTCTGTTAACATCGACCTCTCAAAACGCGATTCTAAAAACGTTAAAGAGAATCTGGAAAATATTATCCATGTTACACCGGAAATTCAGCTGCCCCACAGATCAAGAGCCGATGAATTGAGGGAAGCAATTATCTTTGAGGAGCTTAGTAAAGAGTCCGCACTCGATTTTGAAAATTATGAGGAAAAGGTCCTCCGGCCCGTAAAAGAACTTGATTCATTTCTGAACCGGGTGATGAAATATGAATTCACGGAAAATGAAATTAAGGGATTTATCAGGAGTATGAACGAGAACGCCGAACTTTCCAAAAAGATCGGATTTGAAATTCTTTCTAATATGCATCAGATTTTTGCGAAGGGACTGGAGTTGATAGACACAAAAAAAATCGCCGCCAGTTCGAATGTGGTGGAATCGCTTAGAGCGTGTCTCATTGTAATTGTAGCGGTAGTGAGGGGCAAGGAAGTTGATATAACCAGCTATTTAACGAGAGCTGAAAATTTTGGTAAAACTATAATCTCAAATCAGAAGGAACGGTAAATGGATTTGTATGCGGTAATTATGGCCGGCGGTGTCGGTTCCAGATTCTGGCCGAGAAGTAAGGAGAAAAAACCTAAACAATTGATCCGTATCTTCGGCGAAAATACAATGATACAGGATACGGTAAAACGTCTTGAGGGATTAGTCGACAACGATAAAATTTACGTTATTACGAACAAGATTCAGAAATTACGCGTTAAAGAACAGCTGCCTCAAATTCCCGAACAGAATATAGTTGATGAGCCGTTCGGGAAAAATACTGCCGCGTGTATCGGACTTGCCGCTGCAATAATTAAAAAGCAGAATCAAAATGCGGTGATGATAACTCTTCCTGCCGATCACCTGATTAAAGATGACGCCGAATTCAGAAAGTGCCTTACCACAGCCGCGCTCTTTGCTGATAAATCAAAGGGGCTGGTGACCATCGGTATAACTCCTACCCGCCCTGAAACAGGTTACGGATATATTCAATTTGATGAAAACTCGGTTGAAAACAATATCTATAATGTTCTTACTTTTGCAGAAAAACCGAATATAGAAACTGCGCTGAGATTTCTTCAGGCGGGTGACTTTTTATGGAATTCCGGAATCTTCATATGGCGTGTGGATACAATCCTCGAAGAAATGAAAAAATATCTGCCGGATCTGTCGGAAGGACTGGAAAAAATTGAGGAGGCGGTTGGTACTTCCGATTTTGAAAGACAGCTCGTGCAGGTCTATGGTCAGTTGAAAAGCATCTCAATCGATTATGGCGTTATGGAAAAATCGGATCGGGTTTTTCTTACAAAAGCGGATTTTTACTGGAATGATGTTGGAAATTGGGAAG
>JBAYWA010000135.1:0-5477 GCA_041674325.1 Melioribacteraceae bacterium
CCAGATGAGTACCCGCGATGCCAGAGAATTAGTTCCTATACTCACCGGATCATCGCTGACAACCGATTCATTCGTCAGATCTACCCTGGATTCCAATTTTGAATTGACACTTCCGGCAAAAATAATAACCGACCCAATAATAATCACCGAGACAAAAAGTACTCTTCCAATCGATCTCCTTTTTACATAGAAGGCATCACCCTTAACCATCAGATAGATCATTAAAGTAATAATTGCGAAGCCGAATGAGAGCCATGCATTTCTAGTTTGTGTGAGAATAAGCCCAAAAGTTATCAGAACAAAAGCGACAGCGGCAAATACTCTTTTTACTCCGCGAAAATATATTAATAGTATGAAAGTCAGCAGACCGCCAAGTCCCGCAAAATCTATGTAATAGACACCAAGAAGTCCGAACACTCTTGCCCCGGTGGTGAGCCCCAGGTAAACAACAAACAGAGTGTGTAAAAAAACAGCGGCAATGAAAAAATAAATAACTCCCCTGATCTTTTCTTTGGTTGCAAAAGCGTGTATTGACGCAAAGAACACAAAAAACAACGCCAGTATATTTGACAGATCGCGTAAGCTAAGAAGAAATTTTGGAGTATTGATGAGCGAAGGAAGCGTAGTCAAAAAATATACTAATAAAGGAAACCAGATTGGATTTTTGGCTTTGCGCCAGAGTCCGGACTTAATGCTTATCAGAGTACTGATAAGAAGGAAAATACTATAAATTGCTGCCGGGTGGATTCTTAAAGCATAGATGTACGGAAGAAAAAGGAGCACAAGGAAAAAATAGTGAGTCGTTTTAAAACTGAATAAAGAGATAAGACAAATCATCAATCCTGACAGGAGTAGTAACAATTCTGCGGGAAATCCGAAATAAATAGAGAGCACACAAACAATACTGAATGCGATTCCCGAAAGAAATAAATTAATATTATTCCTTACAGAATAACGATCTTCCGAAAATTCACCAATGAGTCTCAATTTTACACGCTTTGAGATTTTTTTGTTCTGAATGACAGCAGATTATTCCAGACAAATTTCAATTCCGGATCATCAGAATTTCTGACTACTTCACGCAGGATGATGCTGAACACTGCCAAAAGAAGAATAACCGCGGTAATTATAAGAGTGAGAGTAAATCGTTTCGGATAAGCCTTTATTTCCGGCGGTTTTGCATTATCTATTATCTGCAGAAATGGAATATTTTTTTGCTCTTCAAAACGGGCCTGTTCGTATAAGGGAATTATAAATTCGAGCATCGCCTGATTTATTTTAACATCTCTGAAAAGTCTAAGGTAATTCATTCCTTTAGCGGGAAGATTTTTTATGGCCAGGAATAAATTCGAATTATCCGTACCGCTTTTAATTTTATTTAGCCTGCTTTCATACTCGACCACAGAAATATTAGAATTTTTTGCCTGTGGTGAATCTTCACCGTAAAGTTTCTGAACTATCGACAGTTCAATCTGTTTTGCGGCAAGGTCGGCTTCCAGTTTTGTGTATGCCTCAATTGATGCTTTCGTCTGGTCCTCCGCCATCAGAATACCCGTCTTCTGCTGATAACGGGTAAGAGAATCTTCCGAGACCTTCAAATTAATTTTGATTTCTTCATAACGGTTTGCCAGAAATTCTCTGTTCTCTTTGGATTTTCTCACATCCATTTCGATAATAGTCTTATTCAATTCATCAACCAGATAATTAGCCATATCCGCCGCTTTCTGCGGCGAACTGGCCCTTACTGTAACCTCATATGCGCTCTCCTGAGTCTCGTCAGCGAACACATTATTTCTTGCTTCCTTAATGGTTTCATCCATTGTATCATAACCATATTCGTCGTATAAACCGAATTTCCTGATTAATTTTTCCATTGTTGTACGGCTGTAAATGATTGTCTTATAGATATCCGTGCTGGAAGATTTCTTTAATCCTGGTATACTCACAGGCAAATTTGAGAAACTTTTAATCAAGGAAGAGATACCGCCCATCTGATCCTGTTCAGACGGAACGATCAATGCGGTAGAGTCGAATTGCGGACGAATTAGAAAATAAATTCCAAGATAGGTAATAACAGCAATAACCGCTGTAAATGTCAGCAGGAATTTTTTCCACTTTAGAACTATGATTATATAATCCAGGAAACTAAAGCCTTTATCCTCGTTCATATCGATATTCTCTCAAATTTATTTGCCAAATTGAACTAACAATAATATAATTGTTGCAACACTGCCGACTATCCCCGCAATACTTCCGATTCTAGATAAGTAAAAATTGAAATTGCGGGGGATAACTTTAGGAACGTAGATATAATCCCCAGCTTCAATCTTAATATTTTCTTTATTCTTAGTAATCCACGACTTGCCTTTCCCCTTTATCACTACATCCTCTTCATCTCCATCACGCGCCATTTCTGTCTTTCCGCCGGCTTTCTCCAGATAATACTTATAATTTTTCCCCTCTGAATATTTTATATAGCCGAAATTAGCTACCTGACCGAATACATAGACGTAATCAAACGGCTGTGGAACGATTATCAAATCCCCGTCTTTTACGGAGAAATTACTCTCGTCCGATTGGGGATCGGATAATTTTGTAAAATCAACAAGACTTTCACCGCGAAGCACACGCAGCTGATTATCGATGCTGAAGAATAAAGTATCTTCTAGCTGAAGATTGTCCGTCCTTAAAAGTGTCAACGCATCCTGCATCTGCCGCATTTTTAACATAGTTTCAGGAAGGTAATATTTCTCCGGGCTGTTGAGATATTCATCCGTCAACTGATATTTCTTCATCATCTCTATAGCGTTATAATTTCTTACTACTTCCGCTCTTGAAAGATCGGCTAGGGATGTAAATCCTCCGGCTTTCTGTATTACCTCATTTAACAATGAGCCGTTCTGCTTAATATAGACATAACCCGGATTTTTTACCTCTCCAAGAACAAGAGCTTTAAATACCCTTTTCTGATTCGGATCCGCGACTACTCTAATTCTGTCGCCCCGCTTCAGAGGAAATGCGCCATCTATATCCGCCGAGATGATCTCTTCCCTGTCGCCTGAATTATTTAGACGCGAAATTTCAGCGGACTTTATATTATCGTAGGCTTTATTAAGTCCGCCCGCAAAAAGCAACGCATCCGAAAGATTATCCCCGTCAACAAATTGAAATTTAGTCTCTTTATTAACAGCACCTATTATCTCAACAAATCCGGTGTTAAGGTCGAAAGCGGGGAAAATAATTACATCGTCATTTCTCAGATATGGATTAAATTTAAAGTCTCCGGTCAGTCTGAATTTTTCAAGATCAAGTTTGATGACCTCGCCCGAAATCCTCTTTAATGTAATATCCCTTTTTGCATAGCCGTCTAATTCACTTTTAACCTTCGCGATCAGTTTTTCATCCCTGGCGGCGGAAAGTGTCCGGGAGCCGGCTTCCGTAAATATTCTGGTAATGAATTGATCGACGCGTTCGGTCATTGATGCGGGGAAAGTACCGTTTGTAATAAATGCACCGCCGACTGTTACGCTAATCAGACTTGCTCTCGCCAGATCGATCTTGGAAGAGGAGTTTGAATTTTGATCCTGCGCATAGCATTGAACGGCAAAAGCGTATAATAGAATAGATAAAAATATTTTTTTCATATGCGTTCGATTATGTTAAATGGTTGAAAAATAAAAATGAAAAATTGAGAAAGGTAAAAAGAGGCAGCTGTATAGTACTCCGTTTTGATTTTCGAACAGCACAAATCTAACGATTTTTGTATTGAAGTTCATAATATTTCTGATATTCACCCGAAATAATTCTCTCCCACCAATTATTGTTTGCCAGATACCAGTCGATTGTATTCGCCATCGCCTGCTCAAATTCAAAGGCGGGCTTCCACCCAAGTTCGACGCGTATCTTGGTGGAATCTATCGCATAACGGCGGTCGTGCCCGGGACGGTCCTTTACAAATTCAATGAGATCATCCCCTTTTCCGAGTTTTTTTAATATCAGAGTAATTATCTCTATATTCTTCATCTCACGGCAGGCGCCTATATTATATACTTCACCCGGTTTCCCTTTCTCAAAAACAAGCTCCGCGGCTTTGTTGTGGTCCAGAACATAGATCCAGTCCCGGACGTTCAGGCCGTCGCCGTAGACCGGAAGTTTTTTGTTCCCGAGCGCATTTATTATCATCAACGGAATCAGTTTTTCGGGAAACTGAAGGGGACCGTAATTATTTGAACATCTCGTAATTACTACAGGCAGACCGTATGTATGATGAAAAGACAATGCCGCCATATCAGCCGCGGCTTTGCTGGATGAGTAAGGACTGTTAGGCGACAGAGGGGTTTGTTCGGTGAATAATCCTGTTGATCCGAGACTGCCGTAAACTTCATCGGTAGATATCTGAAGGAACTTATCAACTTCGTAACGTCTGGCGGCTTCCAGAAGCACCGTTGTGCCTGTCACATTGGTACTATAAAAGATTTCGGAACCGAGTATGCTTCTGTCAACATGCGATTCAGCCGCAAAATTAATTACATATTTGATCGAATATTTTTTGAACAGATAATCTACAAGCTCGCTGTTTGCAATATCCCCTTTTATGAAATGATAATTCCTTTTCCCCTCGATCGGCTTTAAATTTTCGAGATTCCCGGCATAAGTGAGTTTGTCCAGATTAATAATTTCAAAATCATCGCGCGTGGATAAAATATGATTAATGAAATTACTGCCGATAAATCCGGCACCGCCTGTTATAAGAATTTTTTTAGTCATGATTTATCAGAACGCAAACAGACCGAAGTATAATCCAGTCTGAATAAAAAATGAATTGCTGTTAAGATCCAGGGGTACGCCCCGGTAACCCTGTTCATTGTTAAGTTTCCAATCATCTCCTATTGTTGCTGCATATCCCACACCCACTCTTACGGCAACAAACCGGTCGAGAGGGATATCAATATTTAGTGTCGGCGATATCGTATAAAACGAGTTGGAAATTTTATCTCCCACCTGATTGGACGCCGCGGCTCCGCTGCCCACTTTTTTCCACGTATCGGTCCATGAATATGAGCCCTGATTCTGATAGATCTCAATACTGCTTGAGCCCGCGCCTAATATGGCGCCAACAGAGACCGCTATATTTTTTACAAACGGGAGGGTATATTCCACCGTAACTCCCGCGAAACCGTAATTAAATTTTATCTCCCGGTTAAATCCGCCCACAATACCATCGACGCTTTTAGTTCCGCCAATACCCATTCCGCCTATTCTTAAATTATCCACAAGCATTATATAAGCGTAACCGCTTCCTCCGTATAACATCATTCCGGAGCCGGAGAACGGTTCAAGTCCCATATTTTTAATCTGCGCATTAAGCGGATCGAGATTAGGAAAGACCATGGCCGGAGTGAATCCGCCGGCAGCGCCGAAACGGGCTACCCAGCCTACATCCTCCCCCTCCTGAGCAAATATTGAGCAGGATGAGA